>NZ_QUDJ01000058.1:0-501 GCF_003477565.1 Alistipes sp. AF48-12 | reverse complement strand
ATTACGGCCCTGATCGCGGCTACGACCGAGGCTATTCTCAATCAGATCGCCGAGAACAACCGTAAGCGGCAAATCAAACCGAAACAACAATTTAAAATGAAATTTTAATGATGGAAAATACTGAATTATTAACCGAGTTATATGCTACGGTCAATAAAATCCTGAATATCGTGACCGAACTGAAAAAGAACCGACCGGACGCAAATGCGACACCGTCCGACGGTAGTACGGTCGATCTGGATTTGAAAGCCGATATTTTAAGCCTGAAAGTAGGCTTTGAGTTCTATGTGCAACAGATGCAGTTAATGGTCCGGACGGTTTCCAATCTTTCGCCGAATTTCAATTTCAGCTTGCCCGACATGACGAACCTCGAAGACCTGTATCGAAAGATATTGAATGAGATTGCGCTCATCAACCGGGACAAGGCATCTACAAAATCCGTCGAAAGGTTGTGCGAACAGATCGAGGCTGCGGTCCGTTCCGACATGAAAAAAATCGAAA
>NZ_QUDJ01000057.1:0-505 GCF_003477565.1 Alistipes sp. AF48-12 | reverse complement strand
AAGCGGAACGCTGCCAAACATTAGTGTCATATAAAATTATAATGAAACAGATAATAGAAAAAATCAATAAAAGTTGGCACTCCAATCCTCCATGTGATCAACAAATAATGTTGAGTGTGGGAAAGTTGTTTCCATTACCCGATGATTATAAGGAATTTATGTTATGGAGTAATGGTGGAGAAGGTAATATTGGTAGTCAATATTTATCATTATGGAAGATTGAAGATTTGATGCAACTGAACAAAGAATACCAAATACAAAAGTATTTGTCGAAAAAATCTTTGGTTATTGGCACTGATGGAGGCGATAATTGTATCGGTTTTTATTTTGGAGAACCTACTTTTATTTTTTTACAACCATTAGGAGATTTAGACTTATCTGAGAATAGATTTTTATCCCAATCATTTACAGATATGTTCATTAATTGGTTGAGAATAAGATAAAAAATGACACTAACAAGCGGCTCAACCTCCCCTGAAAGGTCGGTTAGCCACCCAACATTATC
>NZ_QUDJ01000056.1:0-510 GCF_003477565.1 Alistipes sp. AF48-12 | reverse complement strand
GCGGGTTAATGTTTACATTAACATAAACTTGCTTCCACTCTTTTTACCCGTACTGTAAATATGAACGCCGAATCACGGCGTCAATAGAAAAAGTGCCGACGAACCAGTCGGCACTGAGCACGCCGGGACAGCCGAACCCGGACTCTGAGACCCTGAAAATCTCGGAGGGAGGGTTCGGTTGTTCCGGCGCATGACATGAGTTTCCCGCTGTCCATCGCACTATTTTTTTCGGGCAGCACTACGGGCAACGGTTAAAACGGCCTGCGTCGGTTCGTCTTTGGATCGGGTTTGGCTCTCGGCTCACATAAATGCGATTCCCATTGATTTAGCTTTTGCCAAAGGAGTTTACCACGTAATTCGCGGCTTGCTGAGTTCGCTCGGAAACGGTTTGGATTCGGTTCTGCAGAAGTCAGCTTTCCAGTTCGGAACGATTGAAAAAGATGTTTTTCCCGTTCGGCTTGTAATGCGGTATGCGGCATCCGCAGGTTAGTTTGTACATGTACGACCGGG
>NZ_QUDJ01000055.1:0-534 GCF_003477565.1 Alistipes sp. AF48-12 | reverse complement strand
GAGTTGGGGGTGCCTGAAGTACGTGACCGCAAGGAGCGTCCTAGGGCAAAACCGATGACTGGGGCTAAGTCGTAACAAGGTAGCCGTACCGGAAGGTGCGGCTGGAACATCTCCTTTTTGGAGGGTATGATTATTTGAAGATAGGTATGAAACTTACCTGTTTTTCTCAGATTACCTTTAATTTTAATAATATGTGTGTCCCACATTACACTAGACAGTCCCGTAGCTCAGTTGGTTAGAGCACTACACTGATAATGTAGGGGTCAGCGGTTCAAGTCCGCTCGGGACTACCATAAAGAGATTGGGGAATTAGCTCAGTTGGCTAGAGCACCTGCTTTGCAAGCAGGGGGTCAAGGGTTCGACTCCCTTATTCTCCACAATTTACACTAGAAAGGTTTGCGTTTTGTAAGGCTTTCCTGTTGTAAAAAAGTTCTTTGACAGATTTAAGGATGAGAAAGGGGGTTGCATAACCGGTCACGAGCCGGGTTATGCGACACGAAAAAGAAAGTAAGCAAGGGCGTACGGGGGATGCCT
>NZ_QUDJ01000054.1:0-561 GCF_003477565.1 Alistipes sp. AF48-12 | reverse complement strand
CGGCATAGGTATCTTGGTAGGACTTCAATTTCAGCCGTGTCATAATATCGTCTGCGCACAGCCTCACGGTGTCGGTCGGCTTCTTGCGGTATCGCTTCTTCGTCTGTTCCTCCCTTTTCCTGCGCTTGCGCTCTCCCTTGACGATGGGGACGAGTGTAACGTGTATGTGCGGCGTTTCCTCGTCCCTGTGCAGGTGAGCCGCCACGATGTTCTCCTTTCCGAACGTGTCGGCGAAGTATTTCAGATTGTCGGCGCACCACTCGTCCAAACGTCCCTCTTCCTTTATCCGCTTCATGTCCTCGTGCGTTCCCGATACGTTGATGCGGATAGCCCGTACTTGGTTGCTTCCGATTTTGCGTGTCAGCCCCGCTTCTTCCAATCTCCGCTGTATAGCCGCCGAACGGTCTTTCACCCCGTCGGGGTAGTCGATGAGCCTGCGGTTTAAGTACGTGCGTGTGGGGTCGGCGTTCTTCGGTATGATGAAACGCTCGATATGTGCGGTCGTTCCGCTGTCGCTGCCGTGCGCCTTTTCCATGTGTAAAACTACGAAACCCATATATT
>NZ_QUDJ01000053.1:0-836 GCF_003477565.1 Alistipes sp. AF48-12 | reverse complement strand
ATTATTTGTTGATCACATGGAGGATTGGAGTGCCAACTTTTATTGATTTTTTCTATTATCTGTTTCATTATAATTTTATATGACACTAATGTTTGGCAGCGTTCCGCTTATTCAGTCGGCTTGCTGTTTGTTAGCAATCGTTTAAGAAAGCAACATGAAATGCCATTCTTTTGGATAATCTTTATTTATCATATTGAACAGCAACTTTACATTATTGGAATGCTGTTTTGTCAATATGGAGTATATATATTCATGACAGGCGCAGCAGGCTCGTTCTTTATTAGAGGCAACACAATGAAAAGAATCATCTGTATTTTCCTCTACACAAAACCAGTTCCATCCATAGTGCTTTTGGATAGTGTTTCCTAACAGGGAACCTAACTCATAAGCTCTATCAGTAATTTCCTCGTCATCTGAACTTTCAAAATTATTGAGATAGTTCTTTATGCCATCAAGGATGACAGAGGATTCAGCACTTTCCTGCAAGCCAATAAGGACTAAGCCTTTAGCTGCAAGCTGATCTATTTCAATTCGTTCGTCCTCGTTAATTGGACGGTATTCTTTAATTTCACTCATTGTTTTATATTTATTTCGTTGATTGCTAATGTTTGTCAGCGTTCTGCTTTAAGCGGTAGTGCTGTTTGTTAGTGATTCATTTATGTTCTCAATTTCCATATCAAGAAAGGTTACATACCATTCTATAAATGATATTCTTTGCCCATCTTTTAATTTCGGTACAAGTCCACTATAATCAGCTCGTCCATCAAACCAAATATGTCCTTTTTCATTTCCATTCACCACCAATAGAAATGTACATCCATGTCCGAAATGACTTA
>NZ_QUDJ01000052.1:0-1029 GCF_003477565.1 Alistipes sp. AF48-12 | reverse complement strand
AACCCGTTGGCGGAATTAATTTAAGTTGATAAATATGAGTAAAAAGTTGTACATGTCGCTGATTTTTAGTAACTTAGTGGTGATTAAAACATTAAGTTCAAACCATCGTATGTACAACCTTTATGCAAAATTCGTCAAAATACTTGAGATATGCAAGCAATTCTCTGAAAATCTCGTCAATGATTCGGGTAATGTTCCACGTCGTGGTCCTGTTCCCAAGTTTTCGGATTTGGAAGTGGTGGCGCTATCCCTGACGGCAGAGACCGAGAGCATTGATAGTGAGAAGTGGTTGTTCGACTATAAATTGCAAGAATACAAGGACAGCATTCCCAATCTCATATCAAGGAGACAGTTCAATGACCGCAGGAAGAAAACGTCAGGCCTGTGTGAGGAACTGCGCAAGCGGATTGCCATGGAAATGGATGGCGGAGAGGAACAATTCTTTGTTGACTCCAAGCCGATAGAGGTCTGTAGGGTTGCAAGAGGAAAACGTTGCAAGATGGGGCGTGCCGGCAATTTCTCGCAAGCTCCCGACTTCGGCTTCTGTGCTTCGCAGAACACGTATTATTTTGGTTATAAGTTACACGCTCTCTGTGGGTTAAGTGGAGTTATCCATTCCTATGATCTGTCAAAGGCAAGTGTGGCTGACCTCCATTATATGAAGGATGTAAAACATACTTATCACGACTGTAGCATCTATGGTGACAAAGGGTATATTGGAGCTGACGTACAGCTTGACTTGTTCGAAACCGCACACATAAGACTGGAGTGTCCGTATCGGCTCAACCAAAAGGATTGGAAACCGACATTCATTCCGTTTGCAAAGGCAAGAAAGAGGATTGAGACAATATTCTCACAACTTACAGACCAGTTCTTGGTCATCAGGAACTACGCGAAAATAACGAATGGTTTGTTTGCCAGAATCATTGGCAAAATTAGTGCACTTACCATTCTGCAATACGTAAACTTCATTAACGACAAGCCCATTGGCAGAATTAAGTATGCACTAAATTAATTCCGCCAACAGGT
>NZ_QUDJ01000051.1:0-1677 GCF_003477565.1 Alistipes sp. AF48-12 | reverse complement strand
GACTGGTTCGTCGGCACTTTTTCTATTGACGCCGTGATTCGGCGTTCATATTTACAGTACGGGTAAAAAGAGTGGAAGCAAGTTTATGTTAATGTAAACATTAACCCGCTTGCTCCCGTCGGTCGGATCGAAAATCCCGTTGGTCTGACTCAAATTTATTATTAAAATCAATCGTTGAAAACCATGAAAAATTTATTGAACAAAGGCGGGCGCCGACGCTGCCCGCTTCGCAAACGCGATCCTTTTTAGTAAGCGTCCGGTTGAATACCCAAGAAAAAATCCGGCTTCAGTCGTTGTGCCGCCAGAGTGGTCGTTCTCCCGGCTGAGTGATACGCGAGACATTGATGCAGGGATTCGTCCGCGAGCGTTTCTCGCCCGACCATTTGCAATTCGTCCGGGAGTTGAGAGCAGTCTCCAATAACCTGAATCAGTTGGCCCGCCATGCCAATGCGGTCGCTCATGCCGCTTCCGTAACCGAATTGGAACGGGCGCTCGATTCCGTTACCCGAATTTTAAAGACTGTACGCTATGATCGGAAAGATCGTTAAGGGAACGTCGTTCGCCGGATGCGTGAACTACCTGTATAAGGCGAAGGCAAAGCCCGCCTGATCGACAGTTGCGGAGTCGATCCTCAATCGAAGCAATCCGTTATTACCAGCTTCAGGGATCAGACCTGACTGAATCCCGGAATTAAAAATTGCGTATGCCATACGTCGTTGAGTTTTGCGCCCGGCGAAAAAATATCCGACCGGACGATGACGCAGATCGCCCGCGAGTACATGGAGAAAATGAACGTGTGCGATACGCAGTATATTCTTGTCCGGCATACCGACCGGGAGCATCCGCATTGCCATTTGGTGTATAACCGCGTCGATAACCGGGGAAAAGCGATCCCGGACGGCAACGACCGCTACCGCAATGAAAAGGCGTGCAAGGAACTGACGCAGAAATACAGCCTGTATTTTTCTCCGGGTAAAGAGCGCGTGAACGTGGATCGGCTGCGGGAGCCCGACAAAACCCGCTACCAGATTTACCATGCCGTGAAAAATGTATTGCCGCATTGCCGGTCGTGGCGCGAGTTGGAAAATAGGTTGCGGAAGCAGGGCGTTACGATGCGTTTCAAATACAACGGACATTCCGACCGGAAACAGGGGGTACTATTCAGTCAGAACGGGCGCACCTTTTCGGGGTCGAAAGTGGATCGCGCGTTCAGCTTCTCGAAACTCGACCGCCGTTTTTCTCCGGGTCAGAGCCAAAGCCGGGCACAGGCTCCGGTTTCCGGAGCATCGTCCGTCGGGCCCCGTGTCGCTCCGGTCGTGCATACCACGCAACGCACGGGCGTACAATATTCGGCACAATCCGTCGGCAAACTGCAAACGGCTGTCAGCGGTTATTTGTCCGCTTTTGGCAAAGGCGGATTTTCGGCGAAAGACTGCGGAGAACTCGACCTGAAGCGTTTCGGCGGTTGCGGTCGCATCCCGCTGCCGCCGTCGGACTGTGGGATCGGTATATCGCCCGAACAGATGCAACGACGCCTCGGAGAATCCCAAGAAGAGTATATCGCCCGTATTACGGCCCTGATCGCGGCTACGACCGAGGCTATTCTCAATCAGATCGCCGAGAACAACCGTAAGCGGCAAATCAAACCGAAACAACAATTTAAAATGAAATTTTAAT
>NZ_QUDJ01000050.1:0-1958 GCF_003477565.1 Alistipes sp. AF48-12 | reverse complement strand
TTAACGTAAAACAATGCCGTCTTGTTTTTTATGGCTTGAAATTGAAATCTTAGCTATTTCATTAAATGAAAAAACGGGGGCTCCGTCTTTTGCAATATGCCTGCGATCCTGGCAGCTTCTTAGATTGTCTTAGTTGCAGTCCTCCTGCCCGTAGTCTTCCAGCCGTCCGATATACTTCGATTCGTCGAATCGGCCCGCTTCCGCGTCTTCGATGATTCGTTTGCACAGATCGGACAGTTCGCGTGCTTTTTCTTCGGTTTTGAAAGGGATCGATAGCGTCCATATTTCCTGATCGACGATACAGCGGAACACCGTCGTCTCGCCGTCTCCCATCAACAAGTCCGGTTCCAATTCTTTCGCTTTGAAATCGTCGATGAATGAAACAAACTTTGCGTGTAACTTTTCAGCAAGTCGATTGCTTATGGGGATAGAAGAAGATTTGACCTTGTAAAGCTTTAATCGTTCCTCCTCTTGCAACGGCCACATCGCGTTATTATGGTCCGTTGTCAGGTTTACAATATTTTGGGGTAAAGACGATATCAGTGTAAGCGGAATGCCTACCGTAGGATATTTTTTTTCAGCTTCTTCTGCCGCCTCTTTCCAATTTGCTATGCGTTTTATCTCGAGCAAAAATGTATCCGACGAATCCCGTACGGTACGAAAACCATAAGCACCCTCAAAAGAAGGACAAACGTAAAATTCGACGTTGCCGTTGGTGTTTCCGAAAAGAAGTTTTTCGACCACGCTTTTACTTCGAACATTGTCCCGCCCTTCTATTTTCTCTTTTCCGGTAGAATCTTTTTTGATCGTTGAAACAATGTATTTGTTTTCCACTCTTTTTAGAAATTCCGTATTTTGAGCGATGCCATACGATGTTATAAGACATGAAAGAAACGCAAAATAAACTTTTTTCATTTGGTAAACATTTTAATCGTGCCGTCATGATAAATACCCTGTTGTAAGCCTGGATAGTCTTTTGAGTAATTCAAATCTCCACTGGAAGGGGTGTGCCCACTTAGTTGTGTGTGTGCTATATAACGAATCCGATTTTTCTCAATCAAATTACCATTAGCGTCTAATGCTTGGGGATAGTAATATTTGGGGTTATCTTCTACAGTATACGGTATAGATATATGAAAGGAAGAAGACGTATTAGCGTCATCCTGATAGGTAGCGATGCGACCATCTTGATATACAATAATAACTATTTCTCTATAATCACTACTTGACATCTGTGCCGAAAGATAATCCGTAAGATCCTCCATATTGGCGAATTCCTCGCTCGTTCCTCCTTTGGTCAAAGGACGGTTTATGTTTATACCCATTTCCAGTAATTTTCTGTTTACATTGGTTGATGATTTAATGCAAGCACGAAAATAATCATACTGAATAGCTGGGGACATTGATGCGAATTGCGGGTGTTTTACAAACAATGCATTCTTTTTCGTTTCAAAATTCATCGCTTTCTTTTCGATACTGACCGAAATAGGAATGCGTATTATTCTATCTCCGTTTAGGTCTTCTTCAAATTTGAGTTTTGAGAAATCGATTTTGCCGAGTTCTGTTGCAAATGTGTTTGATGCTTCCCGATATTCGGCGCCAGCAATGATGTACTCTTCCAATTCTGGTGAATTCAATAAGGCGGGATCCAAATCGTCTTTTTCAGAATAATCGTAATCTTGTTTTTGACACCCTGGAAATGAAACGATACCGACAGTGCAAAGAGTAGCGAACAAACCGGACAATGCCGTCTTTACGAGTAAATGTTTTTTCATAACGATAAGTTTAGGAAATAGTTAATGAAATACGAAATCGCAATCGTTATGATCGAATAATTTCAAATATAAAAAAACTTTAACGTAAAACAATGCCGTCTTGTTTTTTATGGCTTGAAATTGAAATCTTAGCTATTTCATTAAATGAAAAAACGGGGGCTCCGTCTTTTGCAATATGCCTGC
>NZ_QUDJ01000005.1:160861-164833 GCF_003477565.1 Alistipes sp. AF48-12 | reverse complement strand
TGAATCCGCGCGGCCAGTTCGGGACAGATTCCCGTCGCGGGGTCTTTCGCGGCTTCGATCATGTGCGGCCGTTCCAGACCGATGCGGCGGGCCAGCTCGTTCACGCACAGCGTTTCGTTTTTAAGTATCGTGACGATGCGATCCCACGAAGGGGATTGAATGATTTTTTTCATCAGGCGATTCGATAATTGAAATGACGGAATGGGTGAATTATCTGCGCCCGAGGATATTTACGGCAAAACCGGATAGATTCGCAAAGTCCGGTAACGGCATAAAAAGAGGGCGCAGGGACTTATATTCTCTAACTGTAGGTCTTAGGAAACCTTAAATCGGAAAATTGCCCTACGCCCAAGTTAGCCTTGACACAAACGGTCAAGGCATAACATGGACTGGCAACTTTTATACCCGATTTAAACAACCTCATTACAGAGGCTTCCTAAGTTTACAGTTAGGCATAAAGAGTTGTTTACCCTTTATAATTTGCAGTTTTACTGCAAATTTATCGTCTATGTCGTATTACAATGTTTCCACAAAGATAACATAACTTTTTTATTTGATGTTGGTTAAAATGATTCCTTATTGAAAACAAAGATACAATATATTTTCCAACAATTACAGTACTGTCGTTATTAAAACACTCATTTTCTCCGGTTCTTTGTTAAATATGGGACGGGAAAGATATGATTACGAATTGTTGAAATGGACCGCCGATAGGCTAAAAGCACTACGGGAAGAGCGAGGTTTGTCCCAAGAAACAGTTTATTTTCATACCAATATTAATATCGGCAGAATAGAAATCGGCAAATCCAATATTTCATTGACATCATTGTCTATTTTGTGTAAATACTTCGGCATCTCCATTGAAGATTTTTTCAAAGGAATTTCGACAGAACAAGCAGGATAACCGCAAAGTAATAGATAGATACATACGCATATGTCGCGTATCGAAACAAGAAAAGTCAATTTTACAATTAGAACTTTATATAAAATTTCTATTGCACTCAATGTAAAATTAAAAGATATTATCGACATTGACGAATAATGATTTTATAAACACATTTTCAGCAACTTACCAGACACTACAATCGGGAAAAGCATAAAAGAAGGCGCATTTGCAGCTTCTAACAGTGAGGTATTGGGATACCCTGAATCGAAAGCTGTCCTGCGCCCTTGCCGGCCCCGACGCGCCGAATTGCCGACGACCGGGCCGGCAAGCAGACGCAATGCGGCGAAACGCTCCCCTTTTGGCACGAAAACTGAAAGATTCGAAAAACGTATTTTCGAATTTCCCGACACGATGGCTAAAAGCAAAAACATTACGACCATGCAACTCGCGCTGATGACGGCCGCCGCCGTAATCAGCCTGCGGGGACTGCCGATGATGGCGCAGGAAGAACTTACGATGTTCTTCTACATTTTTTTCGCTACGTTCCTGTTCCTTATCCCCGCCGCGCTGGTCGGGGCCGAGCTGGGCAGCGCCTTCGCCTCCCGGGGCGGCGGCGTCTATTCGTGGGTCAAAGAGGCTTTCAATCCGCACATGGGGTTCACGGCGATCTTCCTCCAATGGATTCAGAACGTGGTATGGTATCCCACCGTGCTGGGATTCGCCGCGGCGTCGATCGCCTACATGATCGGGATGCCCGCCCTCGCGCAGAACGGCGTTTTCGTCGGACTGTTTTCGATCGTCATGTATTGGGCGGCCACGTGGGTGACCCTGAGGGGCACGGCGACCGCTTCCGGCCTGACGAGCAAGGGATTCCTGATCGGGACGGTGCTTCCGGGCGTGGTGATCGTGGCGATGGCGCTGGCGTGGATCGCCGGCGGTAATGAAATCGCGTTCGAACACATCCCGGCGAGCGTTTCGCAGGTCGTAAGCGCCGACGCGACGCAGCACGCGCACCCCCGCCTTTTCCCGCACATCACGGGCATGAGCGACATCGCGTTCCTGGCGGGTATCCTGCTGCTTTTCGCCGGCGTCGAAGTGCACGCGGTGCACGCTCCCGAACTCAAAGAGCCGCAGAAACAGTTTCCGAAAGCCATGTTCCTGGCCGCGCTGATCTCCTTCGGGCTTTTCACGCTCGGCTCGCTGGCCGTAGCCGTCATTACGCCGTACGACCAGATCAACCTCCAATCGGGACTGTTCACGACGTTCGACATCGTATTCAAGCACTACCGCGTCGGCTGGCTCACGAACGTCATGAGCCTGCTGATCGCTTTCGGCGTCCTGGCGGGCGTGATGTCGTGGATATCGGGCCCCAGCCGGGGCCTGCTCTGGACGGCCAAAGAGGGCCAATTGCCCGAATTTATGAAAAAGACCAACAAGAACGGCGTCCAGGTCAACATCCTGGTGATCCAAGGCTGTATCGTCTCGGTGCTCTCGTCGCTGTACATCGTGATGAAAGACGTAAGCGTCGCCTTTTTCCTACTGAGCGCCCTCACCATCGGGCTCTACCTGATTATGTACATGATGATGTACGCCGCAGGCATCCGCCTGCGCTATACGCAGCCCGACCTGCCCCGCAGCTACCGCGTGCCGGGAGGCAACGCCGGGATGTGGTGCATCGGCGGCGGCGGATTCCTCGCCGTGCTGTTCGCATTCACCGTAACGTTCTTCCCGCCGTCTCAGTTGCCGGTAGGCAGCCCGGCGCTCTATACGGGGCTGGTCGTCGCGGGCACGGTCGTATTCCTGGCCATCCCGATCGTCATCAGCGTCGCAATGGGCCGCCGGGCGCGGAAAACCGGCAGCCGTCGAAATAAAAAATTCCGGAAACGCTTTCCGGACAGTCGTTCCCCCTTCCGACGCATCGCTGCCGGAAGGGGGAACCGTCATTCCGGACAAGCCGGAAAGGTGCGGACAGGCCGCGCCGCAAACGGCGGTTTCGCTCCCCTGGCTTACCCGCTCCTCGCTTCCCCGCGTCATGGACGATCCGAATTTACAGCACCAAGGACGCCCCGCCCCGTTTATAAAAAACGAAACGATCTTGCTTTTCATTAAAATGATTTTTATATTTAGAATCGTTTTATTTTAATAACGCAAAACAAACAGATTTCATCGTTTCCCGGCAAAATAGATCCGGTATGGAAAAGACAATTTTGATAACCGTTTTTTCAATCCTTCTGGGAACCGTCGCTTTTTCGCAAAGTACTCGGTTCCTGAAAAGAGTCGAAAACAATTACAGCAGCGATCTCGTCCGCTTGAACGGAAAGCCGGACGGGTATTTCAATCTCGACAGCAAAACAGAAGTCGAGAAACTCTTTTTCGGAGACATTAACGCCGGAATCGAATTTTATGTCTCCCCCTCGACTGAAGCGAACTACGGTTTTCGCATCCTAAAAAAGCCATCAGACGGATCGTATACCCTTGAAGTAAAACGAATTTCCAACTGGAAGGAAGTAGAAACCGAACTTCGGGAAGAATTTCCATGGCAACGCGCTTCCGCCAATCGCTACATATCCGAAGATTCCAGCGTACGATTGGCGCAGCACAACCAAGCAATGCTTGCCGAACGCGAGAAAGAGCGGCCCAAACGTTACCAGGTCGAAACCGAATCCATCCCGGTAACCGATTCATTTGCCGAAAAGCTACACGAAAGATTCGTCTCCTCGATCGATCATTTCAAGGGAACGGGACGGCCCGGGAAAGTGCTCGACGGCGAAGAAACGACATTCCGGTGTGTCGTCGGCGACGACGTATGGACGCTGACCGTCAGCAAGACCGAAGGAAACATCCTCGAACTGTCCGATCTGTGCAAACGAATCATCGAAGACGCGGAAGCGGGCCGATTCGACGAATCGAAGTATATCGGACGGCTGGAAGACTACGGGCAGGAGGACTGCAACTAAGACAATCTAAGAAGCTGCCAGGATCGCAGGCATATTGCAAAAGACGGAGCCCCCGTTTTTTCATTTAATGAAATAGCTAAGATTTCAATTTCAAGCCATAAAAAACAAGACGGCATTGTTTTACGTTAA
>NZ_QUDJ01000005.1:0-160851 GCF_003477565.1 Alistipes sp. AF48-12 | reverse complement strand
GCAGGCATATTGCAAAAGACGGAGCCCCCGTTTTTTCATTTAATGAAATAGCTAAGATTTCAATTTCAAGCCATAAAAAACAAGACGGCATTGTTTTACGTTAAAGTTTTTTTATATTTGAAATTATTCGATCATAACGATTGCGATTTCGTATTTCATTAACTATTTCCTAAACTTATCGTTATGAAAAAACATTTACTCGTAAAGACGGCATTGTCCGGTTTGTTCGCTACTCTTTGCACTGTCGGTATCGTTTCATTTCCAGGGTGTCAAAAACAAGATTACGATTATTCTGAAAAAGACGATTTGGATCCCGCCTTATTGAACTCACCAGAATTGGAAGAGTACATCATTGCCGGAGCGGATTTTCAACAAACGTTAAATATTTTCAAAGACGAAATTAATAAAATAATTTTTGTAAAATTGTTGCGATTTATCGGACGGACGATTCGATTTTTGTTTCCCAAACGGATGATCCGGCCGGTGTTTTCCGGAAATTGCAACGATTGCGAGGTTTCCGGAATGATTCGTTTTTTCCGGCGAAACCGTTTTGCCGTCTTGTTATAATAAAATTTCAGAAGAAATGAGAACGTTCCGATTCGTTTGTTTGTTATTCGTTTGCTGTACCGTATCTTTACGGGGACGGAGTCAGTCCGGTCAAGAACTGGTAAAAAAGGTGGTTCGGGAGTATAAGATCGACGACGCGCGGAAATTTGCGGCGCGGATCGACGAGGTGAACCGCGACATAGCCGACAAAGGCATCGTGCTGTACGAACCCGACAACCGGAAGTTGCTGACCGGATATGCGTACCACGAGATGTACGATTGGGATCTCTATTTCGAGAATCTCTATATGAGCTATTTCGGAATTTCGGATTACTGTTTTACGAACCTGAAAAGTTTTCTGAACCAACAGTGCGTCAACGGGTTCATCGCCCGCACGCTGATCGAGAAGCGCGAACGTCAGCATTTCAAACCGTTTCTGGCGCAGATCGCCGAACTGGGTTCGCGGCAGACCGGAGATTATACGTGGCTCGAAGAGAAAGGCGACCGGGGGAGGGTGCAGATCGGACCCGCATTCAAAGGGATTTCGTATTTCGATCAGTTGATGCTGAGCATCGACTACTGGACGCGGTACTGCGATTTCGACCGGAACGGACTGCCGGTCTGGAACAGTTCCGATCACAGCGGCATGGACAACCAGATCAGTCGGGCGGGCAAGTTGGACGATTTCCGTTACGAGGGAGTCGATCTTGCCTGTTATGTTTACCGCGAACTGAAGGCGATGCAACTGATCGCCGAACGGCTGGGTAAGACGGAGAAGGCCGGGGAACTCGGCGTGCGCGCCGCTTTGCTGGCCGATAAGATCAATACGGTTTTTTGGGACGAGCGGGACGGATTTTATTACGACCGCGACGAACATACGGGGGAACTGGTGAAGGTGAAATCCGCGGCCGGATTCCTGCCGTTGTGGGCGGGCATCGTCTCCCCGCGCCGCGCCGAACGGCTGGTCAAGGAGCACCTGACCAATCCCGAAGAGTTCTGGATCGAGTTTCCGATAGCCTGTTACGCCAAGACCGAACCCGACTACGTGCAGGGGGATATCCGCGATTGGGGCTGCAATTGGCGGGGTTCGACGTGGATTCCGACCAACTATATGATTATGCACGGACTGATCGACTACGGGTACGCGGACATCGCCCGCGAACTGGCTCGCAAGACCGTCGAGCTGGTCTATCGGCGCAACGAGGTGACGCGGGAATTCTACAACGGCGAGAGCGGCGAAGGACTCGGCCTGAAACGTTTCTGGGGGTGGTCGGCGCTGGCTTACCTGATGCCTTTCGAGTGTGAAACGGGGTACGATCCGAGCAAGTTGGACGGCTCTTCGCTCCGGCCGTTGGGAAAAGAGCTTTTCGGTCTGGAATTCCCGGCTTCGGACAATCCGCGCCCGATCAGTACGCAACTGTCGCCGGGCGGCTATTAACGGAAATCGTTTCGATGCCGGAAGCGCCGGGTTGCCAAAGCCGCGTTCCGGAGGTTTGCCGGGATTCTGACGTGGAGCCGGCGCAGCGACCGAACCGCAATCGCGGTTCGGTCGCTGCGTTTTTCGGCGTATCCGGCGGGATAAATAACGGAGTCGGCATCCCCTAAACGTATTGCAATGTGCAGACGCCTTCGCTATTATTTGTTGATAATTAGATTCTTGTTGTGTGTGAACGGTTCTGTTACCGTATTGTGTACGATAAGTTTGGATTTGTGATTGCGGGTTGCTATTTTTGTATAGATAGCGTATAGATTACACTTTGACCTCCTCGCCGGTCATTAAAAACGAAGCCATGTCTCCGCAAACGAATCATTCCCTGTCGGTGGATTGCGTTATTTTCGGTTTCGACGGTCATTCGCTCAAAGTGCTGCTCGTCGAACGAGAGTTCGTCGATGGCCGAGGCGAAAAGATCGTCGATTACAAGTTGCCGGGCAACCTGATCTTCGAGAACGAAGATCTGCGTACTTCGGCTTACCGTACGCTGGCCGAATACACGTCCACGCGCGATATCTACCTGCGCCAGCTTCATGTGTTTTCCCGGCCGGATCGGGTTTCGGGAGACGAACTGCGTTGGTTGAACGAATACTATCGCGTGAATACGACCCGCGTGGTCACGGTGGCCTACTATTCGCTGGTCAAGCTGGACGGCCGGCTGATCGCCTGCGCGGCGGACAAAGGCGCGCGGTGGTTCGACGTCGAATCGGTCAACCGGCTGGCTATGGATCATAAGACGATCCTCGCGCAGGCCTTGGAGATGCTCAACCGACAGTTGTTGACCGAGCCGATCGCGTTCGAACTGCTGTCGAGCCGGTTTACGCTGCGTCAGTTGCAGATGCTGTACGAGGCTATCTTGGGGATCGAGATCGACAACCGGAATTTTCGTAAGAAAGTGTTGTCGTCCGGCTACATCCGCGAAACCGGCGAGAAAGAGAAAAACGTATCTCACAAGCCGGCTGCGTATTACACGTTCGATAAGCAGAAGTACCGGAAAGACGTCCGGCAGAAATTCCGGCTCAACTTTATCAACTGGCAGCTTTAGCTCCCGGAACGACGTTTTGCATAACCTGTTTTGATACTTAAATAAATGTCGACTGCGATGAAATACGTTTGTTTGTTTTTATTGGGTGCGACCTGCTTCTGCGGAAAGCTGGCGGCCGGCCCGAATCCCGGGACGCTGTCCCTTTGGTACGACCGGCCCGCTGCCCGCTGGGAAGAGGCGCTTCCGCTGGGCAACGGCCGTCTGGGCGTTATGGTATACGGGGGCTGCGGACGCGAGGAGCTGCAGCTCAACGAAGAGACGATCTGGGCCGGAGGTCCGCACAACAACGTCAATCCGGCCGCCCGGGAAGCGTTGCCCGAAGTGCGACGGCTGATTTTCGAAGGACGCTACAAAGAGGCTTTCGACCTGTGCGACGAGAATTTCTCTTTGCACGCCTCGCACGGTATGCCGTATCAGACGGCCGGTTCGCTGTTGCTGGACTTTCCGGGGCATCGGAACGTTTCGGATTTTTACCGGGATCTGGATCTGGCTACGGCCACGGCTACGGTCGGCTACGCCGTCGATGGGATACGTTATAAGCGGGAGATGTTTACTTCCTTTTCCGATCAGGTGGCGGTCGTGCGGCTGACGGCTTCCGAACGGCGCCGGATTTCGTTCCGGATTTCGTTCGCTACCCCGATGCAGAACTACCGGGTAACCACGCAGGGGAACGACCGGCTGCTGATCGACGGCAGAACCGACGGCCATGAAACGATCCCCGGCCAGGTGGAGTACCGTACGGTCGCGGAGATTTCTCCGGAGGGTGGAACGACGGTCGCCGACAGCGCCGGAATTACGGTGACCGGAGCCGATGCGGTTACGATCCTGGTTTCGATCGCAACCAATTTCAACGATTACAAAGATATTTCCGGCGATCCGGTCTCCCGGGCCGAGGCTTATTTGACTCAGGCCAAAAAGAAGTCTTACAAGCGGTTGCGGGCGGATCACATCGCCGCTTACCGTCCGTGGATCGAACGGGTTTCGCTCGATTTGGGCGCCAATGCCCAGGCCGCCAAGACGACCGACGCGCGGGTTCGCGAGTTTGCCACGCATTTCGATCCCCAATTGGTGTCGCTGTACTTCCAGTTCGGCCGCTACCTGTTGATCTGTTCGTCGCAGCCCGGAGGACAGGCGGCCACGTTGCAGGGCATTTGGAACCACCAGACGTTTCCTGCCTGGGACAGCAAATACACGATCAACATCAATACCGAAATGAATTACTGGCCCGCCGAAGCGACCAACCTGTCCGAGCTGCACGGCCCGCTGATCGACCTGATCCGCGACCTGAGCGTTACGGGGCGTCAGGCGGCTTCCGGAATGTACGGCGCCCGGGGTTGGACGGCCCATCACAATACGGATATCTGGCGCATCAGCGGAATGGTCGATACCCCGCTCAGCGGGATGTGGCCTACGTCGAACGCCTGGTTCTGCCAGCATTTGTGGGATCGTTACCTGTTCAGCGGCGATACGGTCTACCTGGCGGAGGTATATCCCGTTATGAAAGGGGCCTGCGAGTTTTTCCTCGATTTTCTGACCGAGGAGCCCGAGCACGGCTGGCTGGTCTGCGTGCCGTCGATTTCTCCCGAGAACACTCCGGCGAAGGCGGGAATCCACCATGCCGTCGTCAGCGGCGCGACGATGGACAACCAGATGGTCTTCGACCTGTTCTCCAATACGATCGCAGCGGCGGAAACCCTCGGCTGCGATGCGGATCTTGCCGGCGAGCTTCGGGAAAAGCGTTCCCGGCTCGCTCCCATGCAGGTGGGTAGTTGGGGACAGTTGCAGGAGTGGCAGCAGGACTGGGACAATCCCGAAGATCGTCACCGGCATGTTTCCCACCTGTGGGGGCTCTATCCCGGACGCCAGATCTCGGCCTATACGACTCCCGATCTTTTCGATGCGGCCCGCACTTCGTTGATTCACCGGGGCGACGCTTCGACCGGATGGTCGATGGGCTGGAAGGTTTGCCTGTGGGCCCGTTTTCTGGACGGAAATCATGCCTACAAGCTGATTACCGACCAGATCTCGCCGGAGGGCGAATCTTTCGAATCGGGCGGAACCTATCCCAATCTGTTCGATGCGCATCCCCCGTTCCAGATCGACGGAAATTTCGGCTGTACGGCCGGCATCGCCGAGATGCTGCTGCAAAGCCACGACGGGGTGATCGACCTGTTGCCGGCGCTTCCCGACGTATGGCGGAGCGGACGGGTGTGCGGCCTGCGGGCCCGGGGCGGTTTCGAGATCGTGCGGATGGAGTGGGACGGCGGCCGGCTGACGCGGGCCGTGATCCGCTCCACGATCGGGGGGAACTGCCGCGTGCGCTCGTCTTCGGCGCTGCGCTCTTGCAAAGGGGGCGGTTTCCGCGCTGCCGAAGGCGAAAATCCGAATCCGCTGTTCGCCCTTCAGCGGATCAATCCGCCGGTGATCGCTCCCGGCGCGCCGTTGCATCCGGTGGCGTTGCCGACGAAATATACATACGATATAGAAACCGAGACGGGGCGTGTCTACACCCTGTCGTTTGCGGAATAATAGTACGAACGGGATGAAAACATTAGGTATTGACGTCGGCAGCTCTTCGGTCAAGGTTTCGCTGCTCGACGTGGCGACCGGCGAGTGTGCCGGGGCCGTGACGCTGCCTTCGGCTGAAATGCCGATCGACGCGCCGCAGCCGGGATGGGCCGAGCAGGATCCCCGGATGTGGTGGAATTACGTGCGGGAAGGGGTGCGGACGCTCGTCGCGCGGGCCGGAGGGGCCGGCACCGTGAAAGCGATCGGAATCACGTACCAGATGCACGGACTCGTGTGCCTCGACGAGGCGGGCGAGCCGTTGCGAAAATCCATTATTTGGTGCGACAGCCGGGCTGTGGAGATCGGGGATCGAGCGTTCGACGCGCTCGGACACGATCGCTGTCTGGAACGCCTGTTGAATTCGCCCGGAAATTTTACGGCCTCCAAACTGGCCTGGGTGCGGGAGAACGAGCCGGAAGTTTTTGCCGGAGTGCATCGTTTCATGCTGCCCGGCGATTACGTGCTGTACCGGTTGACGGGAGAAATGTCTACGACCCGCAGCGGACTGTCCGAGCAGATTTTGTGGGACTTCACTGAGAATAAGCCGGCCGGTTTCGTCGCCGGTTATTACGGGATCGACCCGAGGACGATTCCTCAGGCGCATCCGTCCATCGGCATACAGGCTCGGGTGGACGCGGCCGCCGCGGCCGATCTCGGCCTGGAAGCGGGTACGCCGGTCTCTTACCGTGCGGGCGATCAACCGAACAACGCTTTTTCGCTGAACGTGCTCGATCCGGGGGAGGTGGCAGCTACGGGAGGCACTTCCGGCGTGGTTTACGGTGTGACCGACGTTCCCCGGCCGGACCGGTTTTCGCGGGTCAATACGTTTCTGCATGTGAATCACGAGCCGCGGCGGCCGCGCTACGGCGTTCTGCTTTGTATCAACGGTACGGGTATCCTGAACGCCTGGGTCAAGAAAACGACGGTCCCGGATATGAGTTATCCGGAAGTGAACCGGCGGTGCGCGGAGATTCCGGTCGGTAGCGAAGGCGTGTTGATGCTGCCTTTCGGCAACGGGGCGGAGCGTATGCTCGGAAACCGTTATACGGGGGCCGAAGCGATCGGGCTGGATCTCAACCGGCACGATCGTTTCCACCTGCTCCGCGCCGCGCAGGAGGGGATAGCTTTTGCGTTCCGCTACGGGATGGACGTCATGCGGGAGACCGGGTTGCGGCTCCGGGTGATCCGGGCCGGGTATGCGAATCTGTTCCTCAGTCCCGTGTTCCGGCAGACGTTGGCTACCCTGTGCGGCGCCGACATCGAATTGTACAATACCGACGGGGCTTTGGGCGCCGCCCGGGGCGCGGCTCTCGGCGCCGGACTGTACGCTTCCCGGGAAGAGACGTTCGCGTCGCTCCGCAAGATCGACGAAGTGCGTCCCGATCCTGCGGACAGGGATGTGTTGGAACGGGGATACGCGCGCTGGAAAGCCGAACTGGAAAACCGGCTCGGCCGCGCGTCGCACGGAACTTCAGTTTGAAATTTATCTTTAAAAACAATACTAAATCGAATCAAACGATGATGGAATCCATGTTTTCAAAATTCGGCAAGATCGGGTACGAAGGGCCCGATTCGAAAAATCCGCTGGCGTTTCGCTGGTACGACGAGAACCGGGTCGTGGCGGGCAAGACCATGAAAGAATACCTTCGTTTCGCGATCGCTTACTGGCATTCGTTCTGCGCCGACGGCAGCGATCAGTTCGGAGGCGGCACCCATCGTTTCCCGTGGGACGGTATCGCCGATCCGGTGGAGCAGGCGAAGGTCAAGATGGATTCGGCTTTCGATTTCTTCGTGAAAATCGGCGCTCCGTACTATTGCTTTCACGATGTCGATCTCGTCCGCGAAGGCGGCTCCGTAGCCGAATACGAGAAGAATTTGCAGGCTGTCGTGGAGTATGCCGGGCAGAAGCAGCGGGAGACCGGCGTAAAGTTGCTGTGGGGGACGGCCAATGTGTTCGGTAACGGTCGGTACATGAACGGCGCGGCGACCAATCCCGACTTCGCGGCGGTTTCGCGCGCGGCCGTGCAGATCAAAAACGCGATCGACGCGACCATCGCCCTCGGAGGCGAAAATTACGTGTTCTGGGGAGGTCGCGAAGGGTATATGTCTCTGCTCAATACGGATATGAAACGGGAGAAGGAGCACCTGGCGACGATGCTGACCCTGGCCCGCGACTACGCTCGTAAAAACGGGTTTCAGGGGACGTTCCTCGTCGAGCCCAAGCCGATGGAACCGACCAAACACCAGTACGATTACGATACCGAAACCGTGATCGGCTTCCTGCGTCACTACGGCCTGGACAAGGACTTCAAGGTGAATATCGAAGTCAACCACGCCACGCTGGCCGGTCACACCTTCGAGCACGAACTGCAGTGTGCGGCCGATGCGGGGATGTTGGGCAGTATCGACGCCAACCGGGGCGACGCGCAGAACGGTTGGGACACCGACCAGTTTCCGATCAACCTGCAGGAGACCGTCGAGGCGATGCTCGTGATCCTACGCAACGGCGGATTCGGTTCGGGAGGCGTGAATTTCGACGCCAAGACCCGCCGCAATTCGACCGACGCGGAAGACCTTTTCATCGCCCACATCGCCGGGATGGACACCTTCGCCCGGGCTTTGTTGATCGCCGATACGATCCTGCGCGATTCGCCGCTCGAACAGTGGCGCAAGCAGCGCTACGCTTCGTTCGACAGCGGCAAAGGCGCCGAATTCGAACAGGGAAAGCTGACCCTTGAGGCGTTGCGCGATCTGGCCGCTGCGGCCGGAGAACCCGCGACCGTCAGCGGGAAACAGGAAAAATACGAGCAACTGCTTTCGATGTATATCTAATGCCGTGAGGCGGGAGCGCAGCGAATTTTCCGTTGCACTCCCGCCTTTCGTCCAAAATGAACCTGAAAAGAAAATGAATAAAAGCAACGGTTATCTGATATTTCTGACGCTGGTGGCTACCTTGGGCGGATTGTTGTTCGGGTACGATACGGCGGTGATTTCGGGGACGGTGAAATACCTCGATCTCAATTTCGTCGTACCGCTCGGCTTGGACGAAACGGCGGCCAGTTCTCTGCTCGGTTTCGCCGTGTCGAGCGCCCTGATCGGCTGTGTGATCGGCGGATTGATCGGCGGAGTGATGGCTACCCGGCTGGGGCGTAAGCGGAGCCTGATGGCGGCCGCCGTCCTTTTTATCGTTTCAGCCGTCGGGTCGGCCTATCCCGAAATGGGATTCGGCGACGGCGATCCGCACGAGTTCCTGCCCCATTTCATCGTCTACCGGATCATCGGCGGTATCGGGGTGGGGCTGGCTTCGATGCTGTCGCCGATGTACATTGCCGAAATGGCGCCGGCCGGCCGGCGGGGCAGCCTGGTTTCGTGGAACCAGTTCGCCATTATTTTCGGAATGCTGGTAGTCTACTTCGTCAATTACGGCATTGCACTGAGCGGGAACGAGCAGTGGCTTACGACGACCGGTTGGCGGTTGATGTTCCTGTCCGAGGTGATTCCGGCTTCCTGCCTGCTGCTGCTGATTTTCTGCGTTCCCGAGAGTCCGCGGTGGTTGGTGATGAAAGGACAGGATCGAAGAGCCGCGGCGATCCTGCGCCGCGTGGATCCCGCGACGGATACGGATGCCGAGGTGCGGGACATTCGCAGGTCGCTCGCGGGTTCCGTCCGCTCGAAGCTGTTCAGTTACGGCGCCGCCGTGATCGTGATCGGCGTCCTGCTCTCCGTATTCCAGCAGTTCGTGGGGATCAACGTGGTGCTGTACTACGCTCCGGAGATTTTCCGGAATATGGGCATGGGTACCAACGCGGCCCTGGCCCAGACGATTATCGTAGGCGTGATTAACCTGTCTTTTACGGTGTTGGCCATATTTACGGTCGATCGTTTCGGTCGCAAACCGTTGATGATTATCGGCAGTCTGGGTATGGCCGTCAGTATGGTCACGCTCGGACTCACCTTCTATACGCAGCATATGGGATGGCTTTCGCTGGCCGCCATGCTGTGTTATACGGCTTCGTTCGCCATGTCGTGGGGGCCGGTCTGCTGGGTGCTGCTGTCCGAGATTTTTCCCAACCGGATCCGTGGTCAGGCCATGGCGTTGGCCGTTGCCGCGCAGTGGGTCGCCAATTACGTGGTGTCCTGGACTTTCCCGATGATGGACAAATCGAGCTACCTGATCGAGCATTTCCACCACGGGTTCGCTTACTGGATTTATGCGCTGATGGGGTTGGCCTCTGCGTTTTTTATGGTTAAATTTGTCCCCGAAACGAAAGGAAAGTCGCTGGAGGAGATGGAGAAGTTGTTTAAAAAATAGTCGTTCTGCCGGCGGAACGTCTTGTCCGCAGCAATGCCGTTTCATCGCGGCGGAGGGAACAGCCGGCGAAACGGAGATTAAGTCGTTTAAAATAAAATACGGAAAATGAAGAAATTGTTATGCGGGATCGGCTTGCTGCTGTGCTGCGGGGGGACGTTGTCCGCCCAGCCGGAAGTGATCGCCGATCCGAACATTCCGATCGAGGAGCGGATTCAGAATGCGATCGAGCGGATGACGCCCGAAGAGAAGGTGCGGTTGTGTTTCGGCGGAGACAAGTTCGGCGAGGTGGTGCTGCCGGGCGTTCCGCGGCTGGGGATTCTGCCCATGTACGCGGCCGACGGTCCCCGGGGCATACGCGCCGGTGCGGTGACGGTATTTCCGTCCGGGTTGGGGTTGGCCGCTACGTGGAATCCCGCGCTGGTCGAAGAGACCGGACGCGTGATCGGCAGCGAGAGCCGGGCCAACGGCATATCCATGGTATTCGGCCCTGCGTTCAACATCAACCGCGATCCGCTGGGCGGGCGCTTTTTCGAATACCTGACCGAAGATCCTTTCCTCAGCGGGAAGCTCGCCGCCGCACAGGTGCGCGGGATACAGAGCGAAGGCGTTTCGGCCTGCATCAAGCACTTCGCGGCGAACGGCCGCGACCTGAATCGCAATTGGTACATGAGCAACGTAGACGAGCGGACGCTGCGCGAAATTTACCTGCGCGGTTTCGAAATAGCGGTCGAAGAGGGCGACCCGTGGGGGTGCATGACGGCGGCCAACGGACTGAACGGCGACCTGTGCAGCGACAGCAGGTGGCTGCTCAACGATGTGCTGAAGGGCGAATGGGGTTTCAAGGGACTGGTGCTTACCGATTTCTGCCACTCCCGTTCTACCGAGAAAGCGGCTCTGGCCGGACTGGATATCGATATGCCGTGGGGCGATTTCGAGACGATCAAATTCGGAAAACCGTTGATGGACGCCGTAGCCCGCGGCGATGTGCCGCAGTCGGTGCTCGACGAGATGGTGCGCCGCATCCTTTGGGTGAAGTGGAAAACTGGTATGCTCGATCACAAGGATATGAAGGCGGGCGCTGCGCTCAATACGCCGGAGAATCAGCAGGTGGCCCGCCGGGCTGCCGCAGAGAGTATGGTGCTGCTGAAAAACGACGGCGGTTTGCTGCCGCTCGATATCGACAAGACGAAGAAGGTCGTGCTGATCGGTCCCAATTGCGCCCAGCGTTTCTGCGTGCTGGGACTCGGCGGAAGTTCGGGCGCTCAGGCCGTGTACGAGACTACGCCGCTCAAGGGTCTGGAAGCCAAACTGGCCGGCAAGGCCGACTTGGCCTACCTGCCGCTGACCGGGGATTCGGAATTCCAGCCGATCCCGAACGAGTGCTGGGTCGGCAAGGACGGACGCAACGGCGTTACGGCCGTTTACCGCAAACAGGGCAGCGGCGACGTGCAGCAGGAACGTATCGAGCCGGTCGTCGATTTCACCTGGTTCAACGCATCGCCCGTCCCGGGAAAAATCGAGCCCGGATACGTGCATGCTACCGTCGAAGGTAAGCTCAAAGCTCCCGTTACCGGAAACTATACCCTGCGCTTGATTACCGACGACCATGCCGAACTGTGGGTCAGCGATATGGGGGCCCAGGCGGTACGCAACGCAGAAGCGGGCGTCCCGCAGCGCAATACGGCGATGTTCTTTTTCGAGGCGGGCAAGACCTACGACGTCCGGATCGACTATTCGCAGTCGCCCGACGGTCGAAAAAACGCTACGGAGATGAATTATTGGGCCAAAGACAATCCTTCGCTGCGCTTGGAATGGGCCATGCCGAGCGATGCCGATATCATTGCCGGGCAGATCGCCCCGTATAGAGAGCAGTTGGCCGATGCCGATGCGATCGTTTTCGTAGGGGGCACCGACCACAACCTCGATTGCGAAGGGCGCGACCGGACGTCGATGCAGTTCCCGCAGGGGCAGACCGAACTGATCCGTCAGGTTTCGGCGATCAACGGCAAGACGATCGTCGTGCTGATGCACGGGGCTCCGATCGACCTGCCGTGGATCGACCGCGTGCCGGCGGTGCTGGATATGTTTTTCCCCGGTATGGAAGGGGGAACCGCGATGGCCGATATCCTTTTCGGCGACGCCGATCCTTCTGGTCGGCTTACGTTCAGTTGGCCGGAGCGGCTGGAGGATTCCCCGGTTTACGAACTGGCGACGCAGGACGTGGACAACGTCAATTACGAAGACAGCCTGATGGTCGGCTACCGTTACTTCGATACGAAACGGGTGACGCCCCGGTACGAATTCGGTTACGGATTGAGTTATACGACTTTCGATTATTCGAAGATGAAAGTGAAAAAAGACGGGGATAACTGCGTCGTGACGTTGCATGTGAAAAATACCGGTTCGCGCGACGGGGCCGAAGTGGTTCAGATTTATGTGGGACAGAAAAACTGCCGCTATACGCGTCCTGTTCACGAACTGAAAGCCTTCGACAAGGTCTTCCTCAAGCCCGGCGAAAGCCGCGAAGTGACTTTTACGCTCGATAAGGACGCTTTCTCGTACTGGAATCCCGATCGCCGCGCCTGGGTGCGCGATTCGGACGAGTTTACGATCGAAGCCGGTCACTCCTCGCGGGATATCCGCCGGAGTGCGAAAGTCCGCTTCTGACCTTCCTGGCTGAGTATAGGAAAAGCCGGCAGTCCTCGTACCGCCGGCTTTCCTGTATCTGGTTTTGTTCGTCCGGATCGCACGCGACCTGAAAAGTTTCCTGAAAGTAAAAAGCCATCGGTAAACCCCGATGGCTTTTTACTTTTATCGTCCCGGATTTATTGCACGGTACGGATCGACACAGGGCCCAGCAATCCGCTCTCTTTCAACGGGGCGTTTTGATCCGGCCATTTCAGCACCCAGGTTTTGCGGTCGCTCTCCGGCCGGGCGGCGTCGTATACCAGCCGGTTGAACCAGGTGTTGGTCACCTTTACCGTGATCGAATTTTTACCATCCCGGACGCGGTCCGTTATATCCAGGCTGTAAGGCGGCGTCCAGAGCGTGCGGACGAACTCTCCGTTGACATAGACTTCGGCGATGCGCTCCACGTCTCCCAGGTCGAGGATGTAATGCCGGTCTTTTTTTACCGGCCCGATTTCGAACGCGGAGTTGTATTCGGCCGTTCCGGAGAAGGCTTTGCCCTCGGGGGAAATATCCAGGTCTTTCCACGGTTTCAGATCGACCAGTTCGACCGAAGCCGGCGCTCCCCAGCCTTCCGGGAATTTGAGTTCCCACGGGGCGGTCAGGGTTTGGGTCGATACGACTTCTGGCGCTTCGATCCGGGGAGTCTTCGAACCGTCCTTTCGGAAGACGACGAAGCAGGAACCCGCCGCGGGCAGGTCGATGCCGACGCGCGTCCGGTCGTCTTTCGGCTCGGCGGGTACGTCGCGGACGGTTCCGCTTACCGGATCCCACAGTTGTACCCTTCCGCTACACCGGAAGTCCACCGTCCCCCGGAAACCTTTTCCCTTGGGCGCGCAGACGTAATACCAGTCGGCCCGGTCGGTCGTCCGGTGCAGCCACAGGACTTCCGGCGCATTTACGTCCGGTTCGATCGCCAGTCGTTTCAGCGCGTCGTCCAGCGATATGCCGGCGACGATCCGGCCTTTTCCCACGTTGCGGATGCCGGGAGCGGAGTTGCCCCAGATTTTCGCTGCGGCCGTATCCAGCCGTTTTCGGGCTTTCTTTCCGCCGATCAACGTGGCCGGACCCTGCGGGGCGTTTCCGATGACGGTCGCGCCGTCGTTTATGAGCGCATACAGCTTTTCGGCGGTCTCGGGCAGCATCCGGGTGGTTTCGGGCAGCCACAGGACGCGGTATCCGATTCCCTCGGGCGTAACGATCCGGCCGTTATCGACCTTCAGGCGGTTCAGCAGGATGTCGGTGTTGCAGTAGTCGTATTTGAATCCCGCCGGGAAGGGGATCTCCTGGTCGGGCTTGTGGTCGATCTCGTCTCCGAGGTACCACAGGATGTCGGAGACGGGTTTTCCCCGTTCGAGCAGGTAGCCGCAGCGCGCCAGGTAAGTCGTAAATTCGGGCATGTATTTCCACCAGGTCTGTCCCCGTAGGAAAGGCGTTCCGATCCCCGCTCCGGAGAAAGAGGTGCCGGGAGGCGGGAAGCCGACCTGCGGATTGTGGGTGTAAGTGTGGAAAATCAGGTGGGTGACCCCTTCCGTCGTATTGACGTTCGCAACTTCTTTGAGCATCTGGAAATGCTCGTCCCACGTATGGGCGAACGAGGTGAAGGATTCCGCCGCGACGCGAGGTTTGCCGTACAGGCGGGCTGCCGACGCCGTCGGTTTGATCGGCTTGAAGTTCAGCGAGCCTACGTACCCTTCGGAAAACGGTTGCCAGAACTCGCACATCGGGACGTCCGCATATTTGTAATATTCGAGGATGTCCGCCGGGAAAATATCGCCGGCGGCGGTTTCGTACGAGATCGACAGGCCTTGTTCCCGGGCCCGTCGCGCCATGTTGCCGAAGAAGTTTTCGGCGAAGAGGTTGCCGACGACCCTCCGCCAGTCGTTCAGAAAGCGCGCGGTCTCTTCCGGGGTGTCGATCACGTAACCGAACAGGGCCGGGATCCATTTTCGCAGGCCGTAGCCCGTGCGTTCGACGAATTCTTTTTCCATTTCCGGCGTCCATGTCTGGGTTTTGCATTCCCAACTGTCGAACAGCACGCCGTTGAGCAGTCCGCCGGCCAGGGGGCCGCCGGATTTGGCGAGCCGGCCGATATATCCGTCGAACTGCGCGTCGGAACCGGCCGTCGATAGTTTGTCGCACTCCCATCCGGTGCCTTCCGCCGGGGCGGGGCCATTCTTCATGCCGGTATTTACGTGACCGATCCGCAGGACGGTCCATTTTCCTTCGGGCGCTTTCCAATCGAGGGAGCCGTCTTCGTTCAGTTTGTCGGACAGGTCGATGATCCGGGACATTTTCACGTACGTGTCGGGAGATTGTTCGGCCGATTGTCCGTTCCGCTCGATGCTGCGGAGCGTCCAGCCGGCTTCCGATTCCCAGTTGTTCTTACGGGCCGCCGAAAACAGCCGGAGGGATTGCAGGGTCATGTCGTGTTCGTTCCTGATAACGATCCGGTATTTCCGGACTCCTTCCGTTTCCGTGCAGGCCAGCGAAACGGGACGGTCGTCCTGCCAGCTGCCCTGCGGTAGGTAAGTGTGCAGAATATCCTCGGCGCTGCCGGACGGCAGGATCGCTTGTACGGTCAGTTCGACTCCCGGTTCGTAGCACCAGGCATGGGTCAGGCTGTTGACCGACGGGAATTCGACCGTCCGAACGACCGTTTCTTCGGGGAATGTGATTTCCACCCAGTTGGGATCGTTTTCCCCCGCCGGCGAAAGTTGCATCGGAGCGTCGGCTTCTCCTTTTATGAATTTTTTCCAGTCGCCTGCTCGGTTGCTCCGGACGTCCTCCGGTTCCAGCGGTTTCCCGGTGTCGTCCGTCGGGGTCGGGAAAGCGATGACCGCCACATCGCGGTAATCCCGCCACTCCTCTTCGCTCGGCTGCGGGACGGGCAGCGTTACGTTGCTGGCCCCGGACGTGGCGTCCGTCCGGCTCCATGCCAGATGGCGCATCGCCTGTTCCGGTTTGATCCACGGGCCGCCCGCCATCGCCCAGCCGGGACATCCTTGCATCGTAAAGCGCAGTCCCAGCCGCTTGCACTCCTCTGCGGTATGCCGGACGGCATCGTCCCACAACGGACTGAGGCAGGCGATCTGCGATTCCGTGCCGGGCCAAACGCCGCCGAACTGTCCGTGGAACAGTTGTATTCCAGAAAAGCCGGCCGCCGCGATCGCTTCCAGGTCGGCGGTAATTCCTTTCGGGGATACGTTGCCCCCGATGTAATGGAACCATGTTTCCGGATAAAAAACTTTCGGGGGGGACGCGAAAGCCTCTTCGTCGCTTTCGCCGAACGGCTTGTTCAGCTCGTCCGCCGGAGGTACGATAGGTACTTGCGCTGTCAGGGAAGCAAAAGGAAACAGTAAAAAAGCGGCATACAGCAACCGCCGTTTGGGGCTTAGTCTGTTCATGTTCGGATCGGTTAGTCGGTTGGTTTGTAAAGTCAGACGACTAAGATCGTTAAAAAAAAAGGAAAAATACTATTCGGTCTGCAAAAATCTTTTCCTGTTCCGCCCGTTCGATCGCTGGCGGGTTTTCCGATCGGGCGGGTGTGCCCGCGATTGCTTCACCGGTCGCAATCGTTGCGCGATTATTCGAGCGGCCGTAATTTTTGGTAGGTGAATGCGATGTGCGCGGGGATATCGTCGGTCGTGACGGACCATTTCTTTTTTCCGTCCGGATCGAAACAATTCGGCGTGCCGGGCGTCACGTAATCTTTCGCATCGGTTACGAATATCTCCCGCGTGTCGAGATTGACGGCTACGCCGTAAGGGATCTGAATCGTTTTGTCCGTTCCGTCCCGGATGAAATTGCGCGAAACGACCCGCTTGGTTTTCGTATCGACGATGGCGTAGGTGATCGTGTTTTTGTTGGTGATCCAGCTCCATTCGGTGCTGTAAACGTAGAGCGAATCGCCGCACAGGGTCATGTTGCTGTTCGGCAGCAGGTCGAGGACGTCGGTAACGCGGTCCGTTTTTTACGGATACGGAAAGGGAACGGATAATCCCGGACGGGGTTGCCTGTACGGCATGTGTTGACGACAGGCTCCTGCGATAAACGTTCGATAAACACGCGGGCGCAACATCTCATAAAAAAGTAACGGCTCCCGTTTTCATGTGGTAGATGGCGCCGACGATTCCGATTTCTCCTTTGTCTTCCATTTTTTTCAGAATATCGCTTCCCGAGCGGATTCCTCGAACCGCATGTTGTATATTGCGAATACACACTTCTTTTACATACTCCGGATTGGATGCATTTTTTTCTCCCCGGAATGTTTCGTTGGCGCGGGCTACGGCGGGTTGCAGGTTCGACAACATGGCGGTGACATGACCGAGCTGGACATGGTCGATGACCGATTTTATGGCGCCACAGTGTTCGTGACCCAATACGACGATCAATTTCGCGCCCGATACCTTGCAGGCGAATTCGAGGCAGCCCAACACATCCGCATTGACATAATTGCCGGCAATCCGCACCACGAACAGCTCTCCGATACCGCGATGGAATACGTCTTCCACCGGAATCCGGGAATCGATACAGGAAAGGATAACCGCTTTGGGATATTGCCACAAGGCGGCTTCCCGTATCCTTTTCGTATTGTTCCGTACCGTTAGGGCTCCACCGGCAAAATCCCTGTTGCCCTGCTTTAAAATTTCGACGACTGTACCGGGCGTCAGCTTCGCCTGTTCTTCCGAAGCCAGGGCCTCGTTGTCGCGGTCCGCGGGGGACGAAACATGTCCGTGCGCGGGTTCACTCCGGTCTTCGAACGGACAGGAGTCTCCGTTACGTGTTTCCGAAAGTATTCTGTCGGGGTGGTCTGTTTTCCCGTTCATTCGGCTTTTGGCAACTACAATGGCATGTTGCCGTGCTTTTTATGCGGATTGGTTCTCAGTTTGCTCTGGGTCATTTCCAGGGCCTGGATCAGTTTGAAACGGGTCTGGCGGGGAAGGATGATTTCGTCTATATATCCTTTCTCGGCAGCCTGATACGGATTGGCGAAATTCGCGGCATATTCTTCGAGCTCTTTCGCTTTCCGGTCGTCGTCCGCGTTGCGGTAGAGAATGTTGATCGCTCCCTGCGCACCCATGACGGCAATTTCGGCCATCGGGTAGGCGAGGTTCACGTCCGAACCGGTCTGTTTGCTCGACATGACGATGTAGGCTCCGCCATAAGCTTTGCGAAGAATGAGCGTGATTTTCGGCACGGTGGCTTCGACGTAGGCGTAAACGATTTTCGCTCCGTGGCGGATGATGCCGTTGTGTTCCTGCGTACAGCCGGGAAGGAACCCGGGGACGTCTTCCAGCGTGATGATCGGGATGTTGAAACAGTCGCAAAAACGGATGAACCGGGCCGCCTTGTCCGATGCGTCGATATCGAGCACCCCGGCCAGAAATGCCGGCTGGTTGGCTACGATTCCCGCCGTACGCCCGCCCATGCGGACGAAGCCGATCACCACGTTCTTGGCGAAATGCGGCATGATTTCGTAGAAATAGTTGTCGTCGGCCACCGATTCGATCAGTTCTTTCACGTCGTAAGGTACGTTGGGGTCGGAAGGGATCAGATCCGTCAGGCGTTCGTCTTCCCGGCGGACATCGTCCACGGCTGGTCGTGCCGGCGCGTCTTCGAGGTTATTGGACGGCAGGAAACTCAGTAACTCGCGGATGCCCATCAGCACTTCTTCTTCTGAGTTACCCAGGAAGTGCGCTACGCCGCTTTTGCTGTTGTGTGTGTAAGCGCCCCCGAGTTCTTCCTTGGAAACTTCTTCATGGGTGACGGCTTTCACTACGTCGGGGCCCGTGACGAACATGTGGCTTTTTTCGTTCACCATGAAAATAAAGTCGGTCAGCGCCGGCGAGTAACATGCGCCTCCGGCGCAAGGGCCCAGGATTGCTGAGATCTGAGGGATGACGCCCGATGCAATCGTATTCTGGAAAAAAATGTTGGCATAACCGGTCAGGCTGTCGACGCCCTCCTGAATGCGCGCGCCCCCGGAATCGTTCAGCGCGATGATCGGTGCCCCGTTCTTGAGGGCCATCGTCTGCACTTTTACGATCTTGCCGGCGTTGGTGAGGCTCAGCGATCCACCGAAGACCGTGAAGTCGTAGGCGTAGACGTACACCGGACGCCCGTCGACCTTGCCGTATCCGGAGACGATCCCGTCGCCCGGAATTTTCTCCTGCTGCATGTGGTAGTTCGTGCAGCGGTGCGTGACGAATTTATCGAATTCCACGAAGGTGCCCTTGTCGAGCAGCGTCTCAATGCGTTCGCGGGCGGTCATTCGGCCGGCCTGATGTTGTTTTTCGATTTTTCGGGTTCCGCCGCCGAGTTCAGCGGCTTTGTCTTTCGCGAGGAAATCTTTTAGGATCTTATCGTTATTCATTGTTTTGGTCGTTGGTTAAAATATCGAGTTTTATCAGCGGTTGGCCCGTAGCGACCGGATCACCTTCGCAGACCAGCACTTCGCGGACGGTGCAATCGCCGACTACCTTCAGGTTGCTTTGCATTTTCATCGCTTCGAATACGATCAGGGTATCTCCGTCGGTTACCCGGTCGCCCGCGGCGACGTTTATTTTTACGATCTTGCCTGGCATTGCCGCCGTGATCGTATCGTCCTGGCGCCCGTCGTCTTTGCGGCGCGAACGGAGATATTTCTCCTGGGCGTCGACGATCCCGACATCGTACGAATTGAATCCCCGGTTCACTTTGTATCGCTTGCCGTTGTCGGAACGGACGATCTCCATGTTGTACGACTGTCCATTGAAGATGACGGAACAAACCCCGTTGTCGGCAATCACGATATCGACGTCGTACATCTGCCCGTCTACAGCGATGCGTACCTGATTCCCTTCTTTTTCGACGAGTTGCACTTCGGCGACCCGTTCTCCGATATGTATTTCCATACGTTTCGTTTTAAATTCCCATTACGCCTTTGCGTTTGCCGAATTCGCGCCAACGGTTCAGCGTGCCGGTGTCCGTCGCCGCGGGTGAACTTCCTCCGCCTTCCTGTTGCATGACCAAATAGTCGATCTGTGCGGCGATCAGCACCAGGTCTTCGACCAGTCTGTCATCCGCTCCGGCCGGGAAAGGTTCCCGTAAGTAGCGGTGTATGATCTTTTCGTTTTTTTCGAGAAACGCCGTGTCGTAGCCGCCCCGGACGAAGTCGGGCGTATGCATGATGGCGTTCAGGTAAGAGATGTTGGTTTTGATGCCTGTAACTTTGTATTCGTCCAGTGCCGCGCGCATACGCTGGACGGCGTATTCGCGCGTAGTCGCCCGGACGATCAGTTTGGAGATCATCGGATCGTAGTAGACAGGAATTTCGTAACCCTCGTAAATGTAACTGTCGATGCGGATTCCGAGCCCGTTGGGTTCGGTAACCTGTTTGACGAGTCCCGGCGAAGGCATGAAGCCGTTGTCCGCATCCTCGGCGCAAATCCTGCACTCGATGGAGTGCCCCCGCTGGACGATGTCCGTTTGTCGCAGGTGCAGCGGGCGGCCCGAGGCGATGTAGATTTGTTCTTTGACCAGGTCGAGGCCCAGCACTTCTTCAGTTACGGGATGTTCGACCTGGAGTCGGGTGTTCATTTCGAGGAAATAGAAGTTGCGGTTTTTGTCCACGAGAAATTCGATCGTTCCCGCCCCGACGTAACCGACTGCCCGGGCCGCCGCCGCCGCGGTCTTTCCCATTTCCTGTCGCAGTTCGTCGGTCAGGAACGGCGACGGACTCTCTTCCACGATTTTCTGGTGGCGGCGCTGTACCGAACACTCCCGGTCGTACAGATGGACGATATTCCCGTGCGCGTCCCCCAGTATCTGGAATTCGATGTGGTGCGGTTCCTCGATGTATTTTTCGATGTAGACTGTTTCGTCCCCGAACGACGACAGAGCTTCCGATTTAGCGGCGGCGTACGCCTCGCCGATTTCGCTTTCCGACCGGATCAGGCGCATACCCTTGCCGCCGCCGCCGGAAGCCGCTTTCAGAATGACCGGCAAGCCGATTTCTCGGCAGATCCGTTCCGCTTCAGTGGCCGATTCGAGTTGGCGCTGGATGCCGGGCACCACGGGCACGCCGGCTTCCGTCATCGACCGGCGGGCCGAGATCTTGTCGCCCATCCGTTCGATCGTCTCCGCACGCGGGCCGATGAACGTGATTCCCGCCACTTCGCATTTTCGTGCGAATCCGGCGTTTTCCGATAGGAAACCGTATCCCGGATGGACGGCGTCCGCACCGCATTTCAGAGCTGTTTCGATGATTTTATCGACGTCGAGGTAACTTTCTTTCGACGGAGCCGGGCCGATGGGATACGCTTCGTCGGCCAGCATGACGTGTTTCGACATGCGGTCGGCTTCGGAGAAAAGAGCTACCGAACGGATTCCCATTTCGCGACAGGAACGGATGATTCTGACGGCGATTTCTCCTCGGTTGGCTATAACGATTTTTTCGATCATTCGCTATATGATTTAGGTTTTACAATAGGAGCATACCGGGGATTGATCCCTGTCGAGTAGAAGGTCTCCCTGAGTATGCGAAGGCAGTCGTTGCATAGGCAATCGTCGTAATTATCCGCTATGAACCGACGCTGGGCGTCATCCAGAGCCACGCCCGCGCAGAGGCAATCCATAACAGCATCGAGGGAACATGCAAAACGTGTTCCGCAACGAGGACAAACTTTTTCCATCGTTATCACACACCGCAAACGGTCTGCATTCAGCAGAACGATCCGGATTAAAAAAAATGATTAAACTTTCCACGTTTTAACATCCAACCCTCGGGACGGTAAAACATCACCTGAACCGGCAGGTCTTCTGACTGACTCCCGTCCTGATGCCTTCCCGACGTTATCGTTTGCCGCCAGTGGCCATTCAGATCGTTTCAGGACGTTGTTCGGAGTTTCACAGCAGCGGGACTGTCCGGGATTCGCACCCGGTTCCCTTTTATCGCCTTTCTCTGAGTGCAAAAAGGCGAACCGATTCGCCGTCAAAGTTAAAACATTTATTTCATTACTTCCAACTGTTTCGTTGTAATTTCGTTCTTTTTATTTTGTAAATATTTTGTATTTAGTTGTTTGTGTGTTGCAGTCAACTACGGATGTCGCTGGGTAAAGACGATGAAAGAACGATTTTCCGGTTTGGGCGAGAGAGCCGTCCTGATTATAACTTACATTTCCTGAGAGAGAGCCTTTCGGCATTTTTCATCGATTCCGGCCGGCACGAATCCGCGCGTGAAACGTAAAATGCTTTTTCCCTGCGGATCGTATCCGGTTTGCCGGGCGGTCGTTTTCCGGAATTACTACCAGATCTGTTTCTCGTCCCGGTCGACCGTAAATATTCGATTTCCTTGTCCGGGCTGAGATACAGTAAGAGAAAGAGGGCCTTGTTCGGTATGTCGTGGAAAGTCAGTTTGATATCCCGGGCCTTTTGCCTGCCCAGCGAAATCCATCCATTCTTGTCTTTCCTGTAGAACAGCTCGTCGGTATCTCCGATTCTGATGTTGTTGTCATTCCGGCCTACTCCGGAGCCATTCGAGACTGCGCGCGCGGGGCTACAAGAAGGAAACAGCAATTAGCATTAGTCGCCGACTCGTTCCCGCATTTTTATTTTTATTGCGGAGACGAGTCCCGACGGTATTTTTACGGGTTTGTCTGCGATCTCCGCCGCCAGAGCCTGCGCCCTGTCCGGCCGGTTCGTGCTGTCGTATACGTTCACCAGTTCGTACAGCGGCATGAATCGTCCGGGGCACATTCGCGACGCCAGCAGGTAACAGGCTTCCGCCCGGCGGAAATCGCGCCGCTTTTTGTGGGCATCGGCTTTCAACATCTGCACGTCGTAGTCGTTCAGCATTTTTTCGCAGGCCGTCGCCGCTTCGAGGCTTTTGTCCGCTTCGCCCGCATCATTCAATTCCGCTGCGTAATTGTAGAGGAAATAAGCGTTTTTATCCAAAAACGGGTACAGTCGCTCGTATTCCGGCAGCGGCGGGCGATCGGACGATGCGGTTTTCTGCACGCGGTGCCATCGGTTTTCGTAATACATTTCTTTCGCAGTAAATCCCAGCAGCGCGGCGGACGACAGCGCGGCGAGGATTCCGGAAGCCCGCCGCGCGCGGAACCGTTCGCAACTTCGGCGCGACTGGGCCGTCAGGCCGCCTGCCGCGAGTGCGACGATCGACCCGGTGAACGGATACGAGAGCGGGTATGAAAAACAGCAAAGCGCCGCCGCGGCCGACAGTGCCGTCGCGAGCGTGTGCGATTCGTCGTTCGGGTTTTTCCGATAAGCCCGGATCAGGCTTGCGATCCACAGCGCCGTCAGCAGCAGGGCGACGGCTCCGAATTCTGCGGTCAACAGCAGAAACTCGTTGAACGGGTGTTTTACGTTGTCGGCCAGCGGAGCGAATCCGCTTTCGGGATTCCGTTCGAAATAACGCGCCTGCCGGAGCATGTACCCGGCTTCGAAACACCGGTATCCGTGTCCGGTCAGCGGTTTTTCGCGGATCATCTCCCAGGTGCATCGGCCGATGAGCAGCCGTCCGTCGGCCGACTCTTTTTTTATGAAATACAATCCGGCCGCGACGGAAACGGCCGTTGCTGCCAGTACGATTTTCTTCCAGGCCGTCGTGCGTCTAAGGAAGTCGCTGCGCCGCCTTACGGCGTACAGAAGACCGGTCGCTGCGACGGCCAGTATTCCGGTGCGGGAACCGGACAAGACGATCGCCCCGACGACGATTGCACAGACGACGCCGACCGCATACCGCATCCGGCGTCGGCCGGATAAGGCGAAATACAGGATGAAAGGGACGCTCAGCGCCAGCATCGAGGCGTAACCCGCCGGGTTATCGAAATTTCCGACTACCCGGAACGTTTTTCCGGCCGGCAGCAGCCCTGCGTACTGCGCGATGCCGTACAGGGCCAGGAGCAGTGCGGATGCCGCAACCGCTGCCGACAGCGGTTCGAACGACCGGTTCCGGACTACGCGGCCGGCCAGACAGTAGATCGGCAGGAACGCGGTGCACCGCATCAGGAAAGCTTCCGCGAATTGCCCGGCGGCGGCCCTGGACAGGCAGTACAGCACGAGCGCCGCCAGCAGGCAGTCCGGCAGCCCGATCCGGAACGTTTTCCCGGTTTCCGGGCGCCCCGCTCCGGTAAGAAAGAACGATAGGCCGCAGACGGATACGGCGGTATAAAGCCAGTACCATTTCGATTTCCACCCGGCATCCGTAAACAGATCGACGTAGCAAAATCCCATCCCGATCACGATGATAAAGGACAGGGTGAAGACTCCGTATTTTCGCGTCTTCGCCGGGTATTCTGAAATGCCGTGGCCGTTCATCCGGATTGCCGGTTAGATATTAATTTAAGTGTAAAACAAGCGGAGCGATTCGGCGACCGCTCCGCTCGTCCGGGTTTTTGACAAGCGCATTAATTCTCTAACGATCCGATATACTTCGATTCGTCGAATCGGCCCGCTTCCGCGTCTTCGATGATTCGTTTGCACAGATCGGACAGTTCGAGGATGTTTTCCACCCGAGGATTTTGGATAGTCAATGTCCAAACATCGTCATCGACGACGCAGCGGAAAGTCACACTGTAACCGTCGCCTGTCATTGCCGGTCTTCCTTTCATAGCAAAGCCTTCTATCGACGTGACGAACCCGGCATACAACGCTTCTGCGAACCGATGACTTATCGGAAACGTTTGTGTTTCGACCGCATAGAGTTTCAGCCTTTCTTTCTCTCTTTTGCGATACATGGCGTTGTTATGCTCTCGGGTTAACTTTCGTATGTTTTCCGGTGTTGAGAAATATATCTCGCCCGGAATGCCTATCGAAGGATATTTTTCAGACAGTCGATTTTCTACTTCTTTCCAGTTCGCGATACGTTTTACCTCCAGCAAATACGCATTGTTTGTTGAATCCTTTAAAATTCGCAATCCGTCCGGACTTTCGAATGAAGGAGACAGAAAATATTCGATCCTGGCATTGAGATCTCCGAAAAAAAGCATCTCGATGTCCGTTTTACTGTCGAAGTTATACGAGCCGTTCGGTATTGCCATTTCGTAACCTTTTTCCATAAATTCAGTATCATCGCGGCTGTTGTTCTCGATCGTTTTCCGAAATAATGTGCTCTGTTGAGCAAAACCGCCTGACATGACAAAGCATGAAAAAACGGTGATTGATATTATTTTTTTCATTAATTACCGATTCATGAAAAGCGCCATCATAATAAATAGCCGATGTTATGCCGGCACGAATTGTCGACTCGTCTTTCCCCTGAGGCTCAGAGCCGCTTTTATGTGTGTGTGCTATATAAGTAACCGGTGAATTACTGCCTCCCGCAGGAAAATATCGTTTGCCATCATTGTTTTTTGTTTCTAAAGGTAAGTGAAATTCCGTAGCCGTATTTCTGTCATCGACATATGTGGCGATCGTACCATCAGCATATTTAATTACAACGATTTCTACATAGTCGCTTTTTTCCATCCAATTAGCGAGGTACTTCAAAACATCGTCCATACTGCCATAATTTTCGGATACACCTCCTTTGGTTAATGGGTGATTTATATTAATGCCTAATTCCAATAGTTTTTTATTTACATTTAATGAATTCCGAAGACAAACTCGAAAATAATTATTTCTCGCATTTTCTGTTAATGAAGCAAATTGGGGATGTTTTGCAAATAACAATTTCTTTTTATCATTAAATCTCTGTACTTTCTCACGGATATTGACTGATATGGATAAGTATATTTCTTTTCCTTCTTTTATGTTTTTAATAAATTCTGGTTTTGAAAAGTCTATTTTAAAAAACTATCTTTACGCTCGGATTATAACAAAAACAAACGTAACGGCATGATAACATGCCCAATGAATAGACTCGTCGATTTCGCAGCCGGGCGAAGGGATCTGTTTCCCCCGCAGAAGAACAGATCCGCAGCCGTGCCGACAAAACCGTTTTTTCAGCTCCCTGCGCCATGAAGATCTCCAAACCCTTAAACGAATCCCTCCCGGCCGAACAAGCCGCGGAATTATACCGGTACATTCTCGGAACGTTGCCGCTGACGACTTTTCTGTACGACCGAAACAAGAATCTCATCGAAGTTTACCATCCGTCTTCCGTATCCATCGAGAAATACCGCATAGAGTCGTACATAGGCAGCAATATCATGGATTACATCAACGACGAATCCTCCCTGCTGCACGACCAGTTCGTGAAGTTCAACGAAATTTTCGACCGGGTGCTGGCGACCGGAGAACCCGGGCGATTCGAATACGAAGTGGACGGCGAATACATCGAATCGGGAGTCGCCCCGCTCGGCGAAAACCATGTCATCTCTTATGTGCGCAACACGACCCCGGCCGTCAAAAAACAACTGGAAACCGAACGCATGATCCGGAACGAACTTTCGCTGGCCATGACGGTCGGAGGGCTCACTTCCTGGAGTTTCGACGTGGAAAAAGGGATTATTTCGACCAAACACGATAACGAGGTGATCGGAGACCGCCTGACTTACGACGAGTTCCTCGCCCGGATCGACCCGCAGTACCGCCACCGGGTATCCGAACTGTTCGGGAAAATAACCGGTCGGGAAACCGACCGGGCCGAAGCGACTTTGCCGATCACCGACATCCACGGCAAACAAATCTGGATCAACGTACACGCCATGGCGCAGGAATACGCGCCCGACGGAAAAGTTTCGGTTATCGTCGGCTCGCAGAAAGACGTTACGCGGGAACTGGCCGATAAAAACGGCCGCGAGGAGCTGCTCAAACAGAATGCGCTGATCATGAACAACGCCGCCTGCGGCTTCGTCTACATCACGCCCGATTACCGGGTGGCCTGGGAAAACACCGCCCATGTGCTGCCGCCCGAATTCGACGACGGCACCCGCTTTTTCGAGGTCGGCGAGCCGTGCTACAAAAACGAACACCGGATGCAAAATTCGCACACCCGGAAATTCGTCGAAGCGGCATTCCGGGAAAAAACCGTGCAGCGCATCGAAAAGAGGATTCAATCGCGGATATGGATCGACATGACGGCCAGTCCGGTCGTCGCCGGCAACGGAACGGCGGAAGGCGTCGTACTGAAAATCGAAAACGTCACCGAACGCGTGTCGCTGCGGAACGAGTATGAAAACCTGTACCGGCAAACCAAAACCATTCTGGACTCGCTGCCCGTAGGCGTCGAGGTTTACGGAACGGACGGGCGGCTTCTGTTCCTGAACGATACCGATTACCGGATCTTCGGGCTCGACAAAGAAAATTTCGACCTCTCGCGGATCAACATCCAGGACAATCCGAACCTGCCCATCGAAATAAAAGAAGGCGTGACGAAAGGAATAAATACCCATGCGACCTTCGCTTACCATTTCGACGCGGTGAAAGACGCCGGCTTCTACGCTACTTCGCAGGAGGGCGTCCTGCAGATCGAATGCGACGGACATCCCGTGATCGACGCTTCCGGACGAATCGAAAATTACGTTTTCATCGTCCGCGACGTGACTGAACAGGAACATACCGACGACGAACTCCGCCAAAACAAACGCAAGATGGAGCTGGCAATGCAGGATGCCGACATCATGCTCTGGGAGTTCGACGTACGGCAAAGACTCTTTTTCAGCGACAACGAACCGCTCAACGGCTACGATCATGCCCGACCGCTCACTATCGACGACTACCTGAGTTGCATCTATCCCGGAGACGAAGCCCCCGCCCTGGAGACCCTGCAAAAGATGTGCGCGGGGGAAGCCTGTTCTTTCAAGTTCGACGTCCGGATCAAACTTCCCGGATACCCCGACGAATGGCAATATTGCACCATCAACGGCTCCTCTTATCAGAAGGACGGAGAAGGGAAGGCGACGAAGTTCATCGGCACGCGCAAAAACAATACGGAACTCCAAAAAAAGAAACAACTGCAGGAAACCATCCTCAACAGCATCCCCGTCTCGATCCACATCAAGGACGTCGACGACAATTTCCGTTACGTTTTCTGCAACGACGAGAGCAAGCGCCTGTTCGGCACCAGCGAGGATACGACCACTTACGACGTGATGGATCCCGACAAGGTGGCCCGTATCGAAAAGACCGACAAGGAGGTCTTCGCCACCGGCAAGCCCTATTTCGGATTGGAGCATATCGAACTGAAAGACGGACGCGTCTACGACACGCTCGTCCGCAAAAGCGTCGTTTACGACGACGGCAGGCGCCTGCTGCTGAACGTCCGCTGGGATCAAAGCCTGCAGAACGACCTCGAACGCCGCGCCAAAGTGCTCAACATCACGATGGAGGCGATGAATGCGTACACCTGGTTCTACGAACCGGAGAAGGACAAGATCAGTTTCGGCGAAGGTTCCGACAAGTTCGGACGCGATATTTTACACTCCGATTCACTCGAAAAATTCATACGTTTCATTCATCCGGACGAACGAAAACTCTTTATGGAGTCCATCCAGAGGCTGATCCGTAACGAGACCGACGAATGGAACGTGGAGTACCGGGCCGATCTCCGCAACAGCGGCGTTTACGAATGGTGGCAAACGCGCGGCATGCTCGAAACGACCCTGCGCGACGATATCCCATATACCTATATGTTCGGCATGACGATCAACATCGAGGAACACAAGCAGACCGAATTGACCCTTTTGAAGAACCGCGAGGAATTGAACCACCTGATCCGACAAAACGAAATGGTGCTCAACAACGCCAACTCCGGCCTGGCGTACATCTCTACGGATTACATCGTCCAATGGGAAAATATCTCGATGTGTTCGGCCAGTCTGTCGCACAAAGCCTACCGGAAAGGCACGATCTGCTACCAAAGCACCCGCGGCCGCACGTCGCCCTGCGAAAACTGCGTCATGCAGCTTTCGATGCGCTCGCGTCAGATGGAACAGGCCAAATTCACGTTCGACAACGGACATACGGTCGAAGTATTCGCAACTCCCGTATTCAGAAGCGACCGGACGATCGACGGAGTCGTAGTCCGCATAGACGACGTGACCGAACGCGAACGGATGATCAAAGAACTGAAACAGGCCAAAGCGCTCGCTGAGCAGTCCGACAAACTGAAATCGGCTTTTCTGGCCAACATGAGCCACGAGATCCGTACGCCGCTGAACGCCATCGTCGGATTCTCCGGCTTGTTGATGGAAACGACCGAACAGCAGGAGAAGGAGGAATACATCAAAATCATCCATATCAACAACGAACTGCTGCTGAAACTGATCAACGATATTCTGGATTTGTCGAAAATCGAATCGGGATCGGTCGAACTGCAATACGAGGACTTCGACCTGTCGGAATATTTCGACGACATGGTGACCTCGATGAAACAGCGCATGACCAATCCCGGCGTACGGCTGATAGCAAGCAACCCCTACTCCGGCTGTAAAGTCAGGCTGGACAAGAACCGTATCGCCCAAATCATGACCAACTACGTGACCAACGCGATCAAATACACCCGGAAAGGATTTATCGAGATGGGGTACGAATCGAAAGACGAAGGCATCCGGCTCTACGTGAAAGACAGCGGCATCGGAATCCCGGAAGATAAAAAGCACAAAGTATTCCACCGTTTCGAAAAGCTGGACGAATTCGCCCAGGGAACGGGTCTGGGCCTTTCGATCTGCAAGGCGATCGCCGAATCGATGGGAGGCTACGTAGGGTACGAATCGCGCTACGGCGAAGGATCGCTTTTCTGGGCCGTGTTGCCTTGCAATGCCGAAGTCCAGCCTTTTGAGAAGCAATTGGACTCCCTGACCGAAACGCCGGATATCCCCGAACGTAAAACGATCCTGGTCGCAGAGGATATTCCGAGCAATTACCGGCTGGTTTCGGCCCTGCTGGAGAAGCGCTTCGACCTGATCCATGCGAAGAACGGCCGGGAAGCCGTGGAAATCGCCGGGAGCGGGCGGGCCGACCTGGTGCTGATGGATATGAGAATGCCCGTGATGGACGGGCTGACGGCGACCGCGGAAATCAGGAAATTCGATCCGGAGATCCCGATCGTCGCCCTGACGGCCCACGCTTTCGACACGGATCAGTTGGCAGCGCTCGAAGCCGGATGCAACGAATACCTCCTGAAACCCATCGACAAGACGAAACTCATGGCCGTACTGCGAAAATACTGTCATAAACCCTAAACCGACGCGGGACCGGCCGCCCGCAAAAAAACAAAACACCGTTTCGCCTATGAAAAACATTACATGCTGTCTCAGCATCCTGTCCGGACTTCTGCTGCAATCCTGCGACATCACGAGGATGGAAACCCCCGCCTATAAAACAGACAGGGCGAGCACGAGAACATACGAAAATCTTATCTTTTACGAGGTACTGACCGACGGGCAGCAGTACGACGCCGCCCGGCTGAGCCTGATCGCGTCGAATATCCGGAAAAACACCGACGTAAAATACACCGCTCTGTTCATCGAATACAAAGAATACGGATCGGCCCCTTCTTACGCGGCGACTTCGATGAACGGGGACTCGGTCGTCACCAGGCTGAAATCCGGGGAAGAGACTCGAAACGGACAGGAAACCGATGCGCCTCCGGCCGATTCTTCGGTCGATTCCCTGAACGAGCCGGAGCAAAAGACCGAAACGGCCGACAGACGCAAGCAGCCGTCCGACTCGGACGACAAAACGGTACTGGGCCGTTTCAGGGATCAGTTTTCCAGCGTTTATACCGTTTACGAACAAGGCGGCAGACATTATCTCGACAATGCTTTCGCGGACGGTTCCCACAGCTTGCAGGAGTTGGAAGTTCGGACGAGGAACGGCGCCAAAACATATCATGCGGCGGATTCCCCGGATGAATTCTACGTAATCCGGAACGGAAAATTCTACTGTTACGACCTGGACGGCAATTTAGGCGTCGTATACGATCCGTACTAATTAAACGAATATTTCCCATTCGACGAAAAAACCGATGATCTTCTTGATTATACTCGCGGTACTGACCGGAACGACCGCCGCCGTACTGAACCACCCCTCCTTCGGCCGGGCGCCGCGAGGCGAACGACTGGAACGCATCGGGCGTTCGCCGAACTACCGCGACGGCAAATTCCATAACATCCACCCGACGCCCATTACGACGGCGGAAAAAGGCGGCCTGAGCGGGATATGGCATTTCTTGTTCGGTAAACGGCGCGATCTGAAACCCGAAAACGACCTACCGACCGTAAAAACCGACCTGCACGGGCTCGACCGGAACGAAGAAACGGTCGTATGGTTCGGGCATTCGTCCTATTTTATCCAGAGCGGCGGCAAGCGGTTCCTCGTCGATCCGGTACTGACGAACCGTCCCCCGATGTCGCTCATGTTCCGGCCGTTCAAAGGCACGGACGTCTATACGCCCGACGACATTCCCGACGTCGACTTCCTGATCGTCACCCACGAACACTGGGATCACCTGGACTACAACACGGTAAAACGGCTGAAAAACCGCGTCGGAAAGGTCGTCTGCCCCCTGGGCGTAGGCGAACATTTCGAATACTGGGGATTCCCGCCGGAGCGCATTGCCGAAATGGACTGGTACGACACGCTGTATGCGGACGACCGGCTCGCGATACACTGCCTGCCCGCCCGGCACTATTCGAACCGGATACTAAAAAGGGATCGGACGCTGTGGGCCTCGTTCATGATAGACGGCCCGCAGCGGATTTACCTGTCGGGAGACGGCGGCTACGACACCCATTTCGCGGAGATAGGCGAAAAATTCCCCGGCATCGACCTGGCCGTCATGGAGAACGGGCAATACGACCGGGATTGGCGTTACATCCACCTGATGCCCGACGAACTGGTCCGGGCGATCGACGATCTGAAACCCCGAACCGTACTTACGGTGCACAACTCGAAGTATGCGTTGTGCAAACACCCGTGGCACGAGCCGCTGGACAACATCCGCAAAGCATCGGCCGCCGGCCGTACCGACTTCTCACGCCCCGGATCGGTGAAAAAACGAGTCTTCGCGATACGGTCGCCACGAGCGGCAAATGGTGGTAAGGACGGAGCGAACCGGGCATCCGGTTTCGAAGCGGGCCCCGGTCTTTCGAAGCCGGGGCCCGCTTTACCCTTCCTGCTCCATCTACAAGGTATGCCGCAATGCGGAACGGAAGATTCCCCCGGGATTCCGAAACAGATCGGCTCAACCTCATCCCCGGAACATCCTACCCGGCGCCTTTTTGTCCTAAAAATCATGTAAAACGGACGCTTATGTCCGTTTCCGGACACCCGCACAAAAGACAACAAACTGACTAACAAAACACAACATTCCAGGCATTCCTATTGCTGTCACACCCCGTACAAAAGACAGAATATGGATCGGGAAATACCTGCCGAAGTAAAAAAACAAAAAATGCTGAAACGACTGCTGCGGCTCGCCGTCACGGGAACCGCGGCGACGGCCGCGCTGCTCATTCTGTCCCGAGTACTGGGAAACGACCTGCATGAGAACGAACTTTTCATCCGAAAAGTCGACCGGGGCCCGATCGAGATCAGCGTCAGCGCATCGGGCAAACTGATGCCGCTGCAAGAGGAGATCATCGTCACCCCGATCAATACCCGGATTCTGGAAGTATATAAAAATCCGGGGGATTCGGTAGACGAAGGAGACCCTCTCCTCAAACTGGAACTCGCCTCGGTAGAAACGGAATACCGGCAGAAACTGGACGAACGCGAGATGATGAAAAGCAAACTGGAACAGGCCCGCGTCCGGCTGAACGGCACGATCTCCGAACTGGAAATGCAGCGCCGGGTAAAAAGTATGCAGGCAAAACAGTTGTATACGGATCTACAGGACGAACGGTACCTCGACAGCATCGGCGCCGGCACGCCGGACAAGATCCGCCGCGCCGAACTCAACTACGAAGAGACGAAGCTCGAACTACAACTACTGGAACAAAAGATCGAAAACGAACACAAGAACGCCCGAGCCGAACTCCGCGTGCAAGAACTGGAACTGGGCATCCTGGACAAAACGCTCGAAGAGAAAGCACGTCTGCTGAAAGACGCCCGGATACTGTCGCCGCGAAAAGCGACCCTGACCTTCATTAACCGGCAGATCGGATCGCAGGTACCCCAGGGAACCCAGGTCGCGGTCGTTTCCGACCTGACCCGCCTCAAGGTCGACTGCGAAATAGGAGACCAACACCGTGAAAAACTGTCCGTCGGGGCGAAAGCTGTCATCAAAACCGGGGATACCGAACTCCGGGGAACCGTCGTTACGGTCACGCCTTCGGTTACCAACGGCATCGTCTATTTCACGGTCGTTCCGGACGAGGCCGACCACCCGGGCCTGCGGAGCGGTCTCAGCGTCGACATCCACGTCCTATACGGATTGCGGCAAAACGTGCTGCGCATCCCGAACGGTACGTTCTTCAAATACGGGCCGGGACTTTACGACCTTTGGATCGTACGGGAAGGACGCGCCGAAAAACGGGAAGTATCGCTGGGCGAAAGCAGTTACGAATATGTAGAAATCACGGACGGCCTGAACGAAGGCGACCGGGTCATCCTCTCCGACATGGAACGCTATAAAGATAAACAAACGCTCAAAATACGCAAAAACTAACTCACCTAAAACGAACACGAAATGGGAATTATCAACTTGCAGGGGGTCACGAAAATCTACCAGACCAAAGAGGTCGAAACCGTAGCGCTCGAAAACGTCAATCTCGAAGTGAAAGCGGGCGAATTTCTCTCGGTCATGGGGCCTTCGGGCTGCGGCAAGAGTACGATGCTCAACCTCATCGGGTTGCTCGACGTGCCGACCGAAGGCGCCGTCACGGTGGACGGCGCCGCCACGGGCCGGATGAAAGACGCCGAAATGGCGGAGTTCCGAAATAAAACGCTGGGATTCGTCTTCCAGAGTTTTCACCTGATCAACTCGCTGAACGTGCTGGACAACGTCGAACTGCCTCTGCTCTACCGCAAATCGACCGAAAAATCGCGCCGGGAAACGGCCAGGGCCGTACTCGAAAAAGTGGGGCTCTCGCACCGGACGAAACACTTCCCTTCGCAGCTTTCGGGCGGACAGTGCCAACGGGTGGCGATCGCGCGGGCGCTAATCGGCAATCCGAAAATCATCCTGGCCGACGAACCGACCGGCAACCTCGACAGCAAAACGGGCGAAGAGATCATGCGCCTGCTGTTCGAACTCAACCGGGAAGGGACGACCATCGTCATGGTGACCCACGACGAGCACATGGCCCGAAAGACGCAGCGGATCGTCCGCTTCTTCGACGGACGGCGCATTGAATAACCCCAAACGAGCGAACTATGTACAAGACCTACTTCAGACAAGCCGTCGGGATGCTGAAACAGAATCCCTTCATCAGCGTCATCTCGATACTGGGAACGGCGCTCGCGATTATGATGATCATGACGATGATCGTAACATTTCAAATCAAAAACGCCTCGGTCGCCCCGGAAGCCTTTCGAGACCGCACGCTGTACCTCGTCTCCTTTGCGGTACGCGATACCAGCGGAGGAAACAAGAGTTATCAGAGCTACGGCGGCCTTCCCTACGACGCCCTGAAAAACTACATCGTCCCCGCGATGAAAACTCCGGAGCTGGTCGTCGCAACAGTCAATAACGTCGCCGTCGTAAAAAGAGAAGGGGCAAAAGATGCCCTGTACCAGTCCGTCCGGGGAACTGACGCCGATTACTGGAAACTCTATACCCATACGTTCACCGCAGGAAAACCGTATGCCCGGGAGGATTTCGAATCGGGAATCCGGACAGCCGTGCTGTCGGAAACCATGGCCAAAATGCTATTCAAAGGGGAGGATCCGATCGGGAAAAACATCGAAATCGATTTCAACTCCTACCGGGTAACCGGCATCGTACGGAACGTATCTCCGCTGTTCCAGGAGGCTTATAGCGAAGTATGGATTCCCTACACTGCGAGTCCCGGCTACGAACGAAGTTACTACGACGTCATGCTGCTGGCGCGGAACACTGCCGACTTCCCGAAAATACGGGAAGAAGTAAACGAGGCCAAACGGAAACTCGACTTCGAGAAATCGCCGAAATTCGTGGACTTTGCCGGTCCCAGAGACCACCGGGCACTGGCGACAGTCAGCGCCCGGGGAACTACTTCGGAACAGATAAGCGACTACGCCCGGAAAACGCGCCGCAGAACCGTTTTCCTGTTCGCCGTCATGCTGCTGGTTCCCGCCCTGAACCTTTCGGGATTCAGCCTCTCGCGCATCCGCAAAAGGATGGCTGAAATCGGTATCCGCAAAGCGTTCGGAGCCAAACGGCACGTCATCCTGATCCAGGTGCTGTACGAAAACCTAATCACCACGCTGATCGGCGGGATCATCGGGCTTGGACTCTCTTACGGGATCGTTTTCGGAATGCGCAAATGGCTGCTCGGCATCCCGGCCGACGGCAGCCTTCCGCTGAACGCCCTCGTCTCCGGCACCACGTTTCTGGCCATTTTCGTCGTATGCCTCGTACTGAATTTGATTTCGGCCGGCGCGCGGCTTACCGGGCATCGCGGATGAACATCGTCGATTCACTCCATCAAAACAACAGAAAATGACACGACATATTTTCAAAATCATTTGGAACGAACGCCGGGGCAACGCATGGCTACTGCTCGAATACACGGTCGTCTTCTGTATACTCTGGTTCTGCTGCGATTACGGCTTCTCGCTGTACCGCAGTTACTATGCAGAAAACGGAATCAACGTCCGGCACACCTACCGCATTCAGTTGAGCAAACGGGCCGACCTGCCCGAAACCGACCGGTACGCCACGCTGCGGACCTTAAAGGAACGCATCGAACGCTATCCCGGCATAGAAACCGTCGCATTCGGAAGCTGGAGTCTTCCCTACGGAGGCAGTTACGCGCAGAATGGATTCGTAGTCAATTCCGATACGGTCGGCGGACGAAAAATATGCAATACGCAGGAAGTGCATGTAACATCCGACTTTTTCAACGTTTTCAGGATCGACCTGCAACAGGGAAAGCTGTTCGACGGCACCGATCCGAAAGCGGCGGTCATCTCGCCGTTCGATGCAAAAGGCAGGCTGTTCGGATCTTACACGGAGTTCCACGAACCGATCTCCGAAATACATACCGTGCTTCCGTCGTGGGGCGACTCGTCGTTCGCCCTGCATGTGACCGGAATCACGAAACCGGTAAGAATCATCCGTTACGGAAGCAATCCGATGTCGCTCGTATTCCATCCGCTGACCCCGGAACGCGCCGACCCCACACAGGACATCATGGTACGGATACGACCCGAAGCCGAAACGGATTTCGCGGAAAGGTTTACCCGCGACATGCGCGAGCAATTCACCATAGGTCCCTACTTCCTGCTGTCGGTCACCCCGATCGAAAACGAGAAAAAAGCGAGCGACGAAAGTACGTTTTACCACATGAAAGGCGTATACGCCATCATCGGATTTCTGGTAATCAACGTATTCCTCGGACTGCTGGGCAGCTTTTGGTTCCGGGTACAGGCCCGCCGCAGCGAGATCGGCCTGCGTGTGGCGATGGGTTCGTCCAAACGAAAGGTGAGGCGTATGATCGTCTCCGAAACCCTGCTGTTGCTGAGCATGGCCTGCGTAATCGGCACGGCCGTATGCCTGAACCTGTCGAAAACAGACCTGGTCGAAGCGATCGGAATTCCGATCGCCAACCGTGCGGCATGGGGTATCGGAGCCGAGCAGGACGCGATCAATTTCGCGGCGACGTCCGTATTCCTCGCGATCGTCTCGGTGTTCGCCGTATGGTATCCCGCCCGACAGGCGTCCGAAGTCCCGCCGGCAGACGTTCTGCGGGAAGAATAACGCAACCGGGATCGTCCGCCGCGTTTTCTCGGCGGACGATCCATTCCCCAAGCCGGAAATCCGCGAAGGCGCAACGCATACAATCCGGCCGGAAAATACACAAACACATTTATTCGGAAAAAGATGAAACGGATATACAGTATCATCGTCCCGATTCTGGGCTTTTGCCTCGCCCGGGTCCATGCGCAAGATACGGTACGGCTCGAACTGACCGAAGCCATCCGGTTGGGAAAAGAGCGTTCGGTTCAGGCCAAAGCTGCCGAAAGCGAATACCTGTCCGCTTACTGGGCCTACCGGACTTACCGGACGGAACTGCTGCCGGAAGTCGTCCTGAGCGGAACCGTTCCGTACTACTCCAAATCCTTCAATACGAGGCAGAACGAAGACGGAAGCTGGAACTACGTCGAAAACAATTACAACCGGATCGACGCCGGGATTTCCGTCACGCAGAACATCCCGTGGACAGGCGGAAAAATCACCGTAGGGAGCAGCTTCGAGCGGCTGCGCCAATACGGGGACGGGGACTACACCCACTACCGGTCGATCCCGGGAACCATTACGCTCGAACAACCCCTGTTCGGCTTCAACCGTATCAAATGGCTGCAACGGATCGAACCGGTGAAATACCGGGAAGCTTCCCGGAAGCGCATCAGCGACCGGGAAGAAGTGACGCTGACGGTGATCCAGTACTATTTCGACCTGCTGGCCGGCCAGACCAACCTCGACATTTCGGTGCAGAACCTGGACAATGCGGAACGTCTCTACGGAATCACCGAAGCCCAGCACCGTATCGGCCGCCAGTCGGAGATCGACCTGATGCAGATGAAACAGACCCTGCTGAACGCGCAGTCCGCCCTGACCGACGCGCAGATATCGCTCGAAGCCCGGATGTTCCAGTTGCGTTCGTTCCTCGGAATCGACGAAAGCGTCGTATTGCAGGCCGTCGTTCCGTCGTTCATCGCCGAACGTATCCCGACCCTGCGCTACCGCGAAGTGGTCGAACTGGCCCTGCAAAACAACCCGTTCACGCAAAACATCCAAAAAAGGATGCTCGAAGCGTCGCGCAACGTCAGCCAGGCCAAAGCCGACCGGTGGAACGTCAACCTGTTCGCTTCGTTCGGCTTGTCGGGAACGGCCGACGCCTTCTACCGGGCGTACAGTTCGCACAACCGCCGCAACGACCAGGTGATCTCGGTGGGGGTCAGCATCCCGATTCTGGACTGGGGGAAGCGAAAAGGGAGAGTCCTGGTAGCCGGGGCCGACAAAGAAGTGACCGAATCCCGGATCGAGAAAGAGAAAATGGATTTCAGCCAGAACGTTTTCCTGCGCGTACAGTACTTCAATAACCAGCCCCGCCAACTGCAACTGGCTCGGGAGCGGGCCGACCTCGCGCAAAAACGGTACGACACCTCCGTAGAGGCTTTCGTGCAGGGAAAAATCGACATCCTCAACCTGAACGACGCGCGTTCGTCGAAAGACGCGGCGCTGCTGAATTACATCGAGCAAATGCACTGGCTCTGGAGTTATTACTACCAGATACGCAGCCTCACGCTGTACGATTTTATCGGCGGCCGGCCGCTGACGGCGGAATACGACCCCGGGTAACGGTACCCGGAAATTGCGTTCCTCGGTCGGATACTCCGTCGAATATTATTATATTTACCTGAATTTTTAATCGAGAAACAACCGTATGATCCTGATTTGCGACGACGACGCGACCATCCGTTCTTCACTGTCCCTGGTGCTGAAACGCGCCGGCTACGAAGTCGCTTCGGCGGAAAATCCGCACGAAGCGCTCGGCTTCGTGCGCGGGCAATGCCCCGAACTGATCCTGATGGACATGAACTACTCGAAAACCACGACGGGGGAAGAAGGACTCGAACTGCTGCGGAAAACAAGAGTTTTCTGTCCGGACGTCCCGGTCATCCTGATTACCGCCTGGGGATCGATCGGCCTGGCCGTCCGGGGCATCCGGGCCGGGGCTTTCGACTTCGTAACCAAACCCTGGAACAACCTCGCACTGCTGAATACGATCCGAACGGCGATCCAGGTCAACGAAGAGAGTAAAGAACAGGCCCGCCCGGCGGAAAGCACTGCGAAGACGGTATTCCGACGCGAACGCATCATCGGCCGGTCGCCGCTGCTGACGCAAGTGCTCGACACGGCTTCGCGCATCGCACGCACCACGGCGCCCGTACTGATTACCGGCGAAAGCGGCACGGGCAAGGAGCTGATCGCCGAAGCGATCCACCAGAACAGCAAGCGCAGCAAGTCGCCTTTCGTCAAAGTCAACCTGGGCGGAATCTCCCAGTCCTTGTTCGAAAGCGAAATGTTCGGCCATAAAAAAGGCGCTTTCACCGATGCTTTTTACGACCGTACCGGTCGCTTCGAAACGGCCGACAAAGGGAGCATTTTTCTCGACGAGATCGGCGAGCTGGACATGGTCAGCCAGGTAAAACTGCTGCGGGTATTGCAGGATCAGACTTTCGAGCCGCTCGGCGACAGCCGACAAAAACAGGTGGATACCCGAATCATCAGCGCCACGAACCGCAACCTGCAGGAGATGGTGCGCGACGGCTCGTTCCGCGAAGACCTGTTCTACCGGATCAACCTGATCACGATCCGTATGCCGGCCCTGCGGGAGCGTCCGGACGATATTCCGCTGTTGGTCGATCACTTCGTCGGTCTTCAGCGGGAACTGAACGGCATCCGTGCGGTGGAAGTTTCGGCCGAAGCGATCGACTACCTGCAAAAACTTCCCTACCCCGGCAACATCCGCGAACTGAAAAACCTGGTAGACCGGACGATCCTGGTATCGGACAAAAACGTCCTGACCGATCGGGATTTCAAGGCCCAATACTCCGAAATATCGTCCGCAACGGCCGCGTTCGATTCGGTGCATTCGCTGGAGGAAATCGAAAAAAACATGATCCGCAAAGCCGCCGAACAATTCGGGAACAACCACACCAAAATCGCGACGGCGCTGGGACTAAGCCGGCAGGCGCTTTACCGCCGGCTGGAAAAATACGGCATCCGTCTGCCGGAATAAGTCCGTCGCCATGAAATCGAAACGACTTTTCTGGCTGTTGGCCGCACTGGTCTTCGGATCGCTGATTACGACCGGAATCCTGTTTTCCGACACGCACCCTGCCCTGTTTTGGACGATGGAGGGGATTGCCGCGTTGTCCCTGATCCTGTTCGTCTCCCTTTACCGGCGATTGATAAAGCCTTACCATATCCTGCTGAACGGAATGGAACTGCTCAACGAACAGGATTTTTCGAACCGGCTGCGCCTGGTAGGCAACGACGAAGCCAACCGGCTGATCGAAATTTTCAACCGCATGATGACCGAACTGAAAAACGAACGGTTGCAGGTGCGCGAGACCAACCGCTTCCTCGACCTGTTGATCCGGGCCTCTCCGCAGGGCGTCGTCATCCTGGACTTCGACGAACGCATTTCCGAGATCAATCCGGCGGGACTTATACTACTGAAAATCAACGATATCGAGACGGTCAAAGGGAAAAAGATCGGAGAATCCGATTTCAAACTGGCCGCCGACCTGGCCGGGTTGGAATCGGGGGACGACCTGATCGTGCACATCCCCGGACAAGCCATTTACCGCTGCGTCCGTTCGTCGTTCGCAGACAGGGGATTCGACCACCCTTTCATCCTGATCGAGGAATTGACCCGCGAGCTGATGCGGATCGAAAAGGCCTCCTACGAACGGATCATACGGATGATGTCGCACGAAGTCAACAACTCGATCGGAGCGATCGGGGCCACGCTGAACGTCGTCTCCGACATTCTGCGGCAAACCCAAGACAGTGACTGGCAGGACGTGCTTCCGGCGGTTTCGGCCTCGTTCGAGCGCTGCGGGAACCTGGCCCGATTCACCAGTAAACTGGCGGACGTCGTACGAATCCCCGAACCCGTGCGAGCCGACCTTTCGCTGAACGAACTGGTGCGGTCGGTCGACGCCCTGACCCGGATCGAATGCCGGAAAAGAAACATCTCCCTGTCGCTGTCGCTCGCCGATCCGGACACGATCATCCGGGCGGACGGCATCCAGTTGGAACAGGTACTGGTCAATATCGTAAAAAACGCTTACGAAGCGATCGGACACGACGGCAGAATCCGAATCGTCACCACTGCGGATCCTCCGTCCGTAACGGTCGAAGACAACGGCCCCGGAATCCCGGAAGAGATTCGGAAGCAACTGTTCACGCCCTTTTTTACAACGAAACCGTCCGGTCAGGGAATCGGCCTGATGTTCGTGCGCGAGGTGCTGAACAACCACCGCATGGCATTCAGCCTCACCTCGCAAAACGGGTGCACCCGATTCGAAATATCGGTCTGACCGCCCGGACGCACATCTCTCCGGAGCCCCCCCTGCGAACGAAGCGGGTGGCTCCGACAGTCGCAAATCTTGCGGCGCGGTCAATCGCGCCGGACGGGATTTGGTTTTATTCCATCTATTTTATAATTTTACAAGACCCGGAGCGACCTTTTTCCGGGTCGGATTTTACAACCGAAGTACATCGGATCCTATAAAAACTACTAAATTTAAAACCTATGAAAAACAAGTATTCGGTAATTTTAGGCAACCTGGGCAATACCTGCGACCGTTTCTGCAAAAGTTACAAAGACAATCCTTCGACCCTCGAAATGCTGTCGCAGGCGGTTAAGATCCCGCATGTGGAAGGAATCGAGCTGGTCGGCACATGGGACATCGGCCCGGACAACGTCAAAGAGATGAAAAAACGCTTCGCCGATTACGGCGTACAGTGCGTATCGATCATCCCGGACGTTTTCGGCGACAAGGCATACGGGAAAGGCACGCTGACCAGTTCCGATCCGGCCGTCCGGCAAAAAACGCAGGACTACCTGCGCCAGATGAGCGAAGTGGCCCTCGAAATGAACTGCGGCATCCTGAACATGTGGATGGCGCAGGACGGCTACGATTACCTGCTGACCACCGACTACGACCAGAAACGGGAGTGGCTGAAAGAAGGAACCGCCCGGCTGGCCAAAGAGTTCCCGACGCTGAAGTTCGCGCTGGAATACAAGCCCAAAGAGCCGCGCAATTTTTCGTTTCACGCCCGCATGAGCGACACGATCCTGGCGGCCAAAGAGACCGAATGTCCGAACGTCGGCGTCACGATCGACACCGGACACGGATTCGTAGCCGGCGAAAACGTAGCCGAAGCGGTCGTACTGGCCAAACGGGCCGGCGACCTGCTGTTCCACATGCATTTCAACGACAACCACGGCGCATGGGACGACGATATGATCGTGGGCAGCGTCCACAGCACCGTTTACGTAGACCTAATCTACTGGCTGAAAAAAACCGGCTACGCCGGGTGGCTGTCGATGGACCAGTACCCGTACCGCGAAAACGCCGTCGACGCGATCGCCGAGAGCATCGAATGGGTAAGGCGTTTCGAAGCGATCGTCGACGATCATTTCGACGAAATAGACCGGCTGGTAAAGCTGAACGACGCGGTAGCGACCTCTCGGTTCATGCGCAAAGCGCTGTTCGGCTAAACGGTAAAATATCCGAAACGATTGAAGAATAACCGAATGAAGAAACAATTGCTTTACGGCATCGGCCTGCTGCTGGCCGGATGCCTCGGAATGATGCAGGCGGCAGGCAGGCAAGCTCCGGCCGCCGACCTGCGGATCGAAGGCCTGCGCTGCGAATACGCGACCGACCCGATCGGACTGGACGTCCGGTCGCCGCAGTTCAGCTGGCGCACCGAATCGCAACGGCGGGGCGTATTACAATCCGCTTACCAGATCGTCGTCGCCCGGTCGCAAGAAGAACTGGCACAGGACAACGGCGTTTGGAACAGCGGCCGAATCGAATCGTCCCGATCGGCGGGCATCCGCTACGAAGGCCCCGCACTCTCGAGCAAGGAACGCTACTACTGGAAAGTACGCGTCTGGACAACCGACGGAGGACAAAGCGACTGGTCGGCGGCGGGATCGTTCGAAATGGGACTGCTCGACGAAAAGGATTGGGTATCGGACTGGATCGCGTACGTACCCGGAAAACCCGGCCGGATCATCTATTTCAAAGGAACGTTCTGCCAGCAGAAAGAGGTCGAAAAAGCCCGGCTGTATATCTCCGGGTTGGGTTACTACGAAATGTACATCAACAACCGCAAGGTCGGCGACCATGTGCTGGACCCGGCCCAGAGCAGTTATGACAAGCGGGTCTACTACGCCTCCTACGACGTAAAAGACTACCTGTCGCAGGAGAACGTGCTGCTGGTAGCCGTCGCCCCGGGCTGGTACGGGATGCCGAAGCTGCGGATGCAGATGGAAATCGCCTACACGGACGGCAGCGCAACGACGCTGACGGCAAACCACCTGAGGGCCGTAACGACCGGCCCGACCGTCTATTCGACGGTCTTCGACGGCGAGTTGTACGACGCGCGCCTCGAAGCGCCCGACATCTACAAGCCCTTCGTGCCGGCCGGCTGATGAACAAGGACTGGGGGCTGGCCCATATCGCCGACTCGCCCGGCGGGAAAATGGTGTCGCAAAAAATGGAACCCATCCGGGTAGTGGATACGCTGACCCCGAAGATCATCACAGAACCGAAGCCGGGAGTCTACGTTTTCGATACCGAACAAAACCTCGCCGGATGGGCTTCGTTGACCGTCGAAGGGGAGCGGGGCCGCGAAATCACGTTGAAATTCGCCGAAACGCTGTACGACGACGGACTCGTAAACCAGGAGAACCTGCGGAATGCGAAGGCGACCGACACCTACATCCTCAAGGGCGAAGGCGTCGAAACCTGGGAACCTAAATTCACCTACCACGGATTTCGTTACGTCCAGGTCGAAGGCCTGCCGCACGCTCCGAAAGTCGGGGACATCCGGGTAAAAATCGTGCGCAATGCAGTGGCTCCGGTCGGGAAATTCCATTGCAGCAACGAACTGCTGAACCGAATACACCGGATGGTCGTGGCCACCGAAGCGAGCAACCTGCACGGCGTGCCGACCGACTGTCCGCAGCGCGACGAACGGATGGGCTGGCTGAACGACCTGACCGTCCGCATCGAACAGGCGGTGTACAACTTCGACTTCTCGCGTTTCTACGCCAAATTCATCGACGACATCGCCGATACGCAACACGAAGACGGGACGATCACCTGCGTAGCCCCGTACCGCTTCGGAGCGCGGCCGGCCGACCCGGTATCGGCCAGCTACCTGCTGCTCGCGTGGAAATCGTACGAATATTACGGCAACCGGAACATCATCCGCGACCATTATGACGGCCTGAAAGGATGGGTCGATTACCTCGCATCGCGTACCCAAGACGGGATCGTCGATTATAGCTATTACGGCGACTGGTCGCCGCCGACCCAGTTCGCCGCAGCGCCCGGATCGGCCGTATCGCGGGACACTCCGGGCCAGTTGATGTCGACCGGTTACCTGTACTACTGCGCCTCGATGCTTTCGAAAATGGCGGAACTGACCGGCCGCGACAGCGACAAAGCCCGCTACGCGCAGCTCGCCGAACGGACGGCCGAAGCGTTCAACCGGACATACTGGAACGAACAGACCGGCGGATATGCGGCCAATAACCAAGCCGCCAATTCGTTCGCGCTGTTTCTGGGTATCGTCGACGAAACGCGTATCCCGCGGGTCGTGAAAAATCTGGCCGACGACGTCGAAAAACACGACTACCACCTCACGACGGGAAACCTGTGCACGAAATACCTGATGGAGATGCTAACGCGCTACGGCCACGCCGAAACCGCCTACCGAATCGCGACCCAGACGACCTATCCCAGTTGGGGATACATGCTCCAGAACGGCGCGACGACGCTGTGGGAGCGATGGGAATACGCCACCGGCGACGAGATGAACTCGCACAACCACCCGATGATGGGTTCGATCGACTCGTGGTTCTACAAATACCTGCTGGGAATCGTGCCCGACGCCGAACATCCCGGTTTCGACCGGTTCACCATTCACCCCTATGTAGTCGACGACTTGGAATTCGCCGAAGGAGAGTTCAACTCGGTAAAAGGGATGATCCGCAGCGGTTGGAGCAAAAAGAACGGGGTGTTGTCGCTGAACGTAACGATTCCGGCCAATTCGGTCGCTACGGTGTACGTGCCCTCTTCGCGCGTAGGAAGCATCACCGAGAGCGGTAAAAACGCGGCGAAAGCGCCATCGGTACGGTTCCTCGGAGAACAGGACGGCTGCGGCGTCTTCGAAGTGGGATCGGGGGACTATCGTTTCCGGTCAACACTGAAAAAATAGGCCGGGCCGGAGATCGCGCCGGAAAACGGCGAACGGCCGGACCGAAAGATTCCGGATTCCCGTATACCTTGAGGGTAAAACGGGGATCCGGACTTTTTACGCACCGGGCGACCGGCAAAGCAGATTGCACCTGTTACCGGACATTTAAGGCATTTCGATCTCTTTACAGGGGTCCCAGAAAACCTTCCTCCAACCGACGATCCGGTCGCCGGCGACCTGCACGCCCTCCGATTCGAGCAGTTCACGCATCCGGGACGGGCTGCCGAAAGCATGACTGCCCGAAAGCCGTCCCTGGCTGTCGACGACCCGGTGGGCCGGAATGCGGGCTTCGCCGCAGCTTCCCAGGATACGCCCGACCAGCCGCGCCCAGCCGGGACGGCCCAAAGCGCGCGCAACGGCCCCGTAGGAAGTGGCCCGTCCCCGGGGAACCGCAGCGACGATCTGACAGACCGCCTGCCTCAACTCGCTGAAATCGGATTGCTGCATCATTTTTCCGTATCGTTCAATCGACGGCGATTCGCCGCCTCAAAATTCCGGCGAACCGCTTCGAACCGACATTCCCCGAAAACCGCCGGGCGGCGGATACGCACACCGCTCGATGACTTTCCAAAATCAGATCAATCGTCATAAAAATACACATCCGAACGGTAATATACAAACATTTTTCCGATGGAATGCTCCGATATACCCCGATTCGCACATCCCGCAGCGAACGGCATACGCGAACGAAGGTCGGGACGGAAGACCGGTCCGTACGAAAAGGGAAGCGATCGCCTGCGGACGGCCGCCTCACATCGGAGAACGTTGCGGTTATCGGACTCAGAACCGGCAGGCAAGCCGAAACGTCCGGCGGATTTCAGACGAACAGGTCGTTCAGCGCTTCGCTGACGCTCGGGTGCGTGAAAACGAAATCGCGAAGAAAAGCGGCAGTGCGTCCGGATTTCATCGCCACGGCGACCGTATTGATGACCTCGCTCGATTCGGGACAAAACAGCGTACATCCCAGAATCCGGTTCGTGCGGGCGTCGATCACCGCTTTCAACAGGCCGTCCGTCTCGCCGATGGTCCGCATCCGGGGAATCGAAGCGACGGCTATCCGGTTGACCCGGACATCCAGGTTGTTCCGCCGGGCCGTCTTTTCGGTAATGCCGATGTGCGACAACGGCGGGTCGATGAATACGGAGTAGGCCACCGGATTGCGGTCGCCGGTTTTCCGCACCGCCGCGCCGAACAGGTCGTCCCGGATAATCCGGTAATCGTCCAGCGAAATGTAAGTGAACTGGAGTCCCCCCTTCACATCGCCGATCGCGCGGATATTCGGATTGGACGTCCTCAGCCGATCGTCCACGATGACGGCCCCGCGCGAATCGACCTTTACGCCGGCAGCTTCGAGATTCAGTCCTTCGGTCGCCGGCCGGCGGCCCGCAGCGATCAGTACGGCGTCCGCTTCCAGTTCCCCGACCCGGCCCTCCCCGGCCTGCCGCCAGGATACCTTCGCCGCCCCGCCGGAATCGCGCACGGACAATACGTCGGCGCCCGTTCGGAAAACGATCCCCTTTTTCTCAAGAGTCTCCCGGACGCTGTCGGCGACATCCCGGTCTTCCCTCGGCATCAGCACAGGCCCCCCTTCGAACACCGTCACTTCCGAGCCGAAAGAGGCGTACATGGAGGCGAATTCGAGCCCGATGTACCCGCCGCCCACGATCGCCAGCCGGCGCGGCAACTCCTTCAGCTCCATGATCGACGCGCTCGTATGGACGAAACGGCTCGCAGACAGCCCGTCGATCGGCGGCAGGACGGTCTCGGCCCCGGTATCGATAAAGATGTATTTCGCTTTCAGCACCTGCCTGCCTTCCGCGCCCTCCACCGAAACCTCGTCCGGGGAGACGAACGAGCCGACGCCGGTATAGACCGCGATCCCCGGACGGTCGGCCAGGTTGTGGTAATTCCGGTCGCGCAACGACGAAACGACCTCTTCCTTGACCGCGACGGCCCGGCGGTAAAACTCTTTTTTCCGGTCGAACGGAAGTTCGAGGCGCATGGCCGCCGCTTTCGCCTGGTGTATCAGCGTTTTGGTCGGAATGCATCCGGTATTGATACAAGTTCCGCCGTACATCTTCTCGGAACGTTCGACTACGGCCACCGTCCATTCGCGTTTGGCCAGTTCGACGGCTAAGGTCTTTCCGCCTTTGCCGAAACCGATAATAATCGCATCATAAGTCTTCATCGCCGTTGTTTTTTTGTTCGTTCAATAGCCTTCTGGCCGATTCGGAGAGCAGGATCACCGCCCCGGCCAAAATCGCGATATCTTTGACGACCAGCCTCCCCGCCCCGCTCAGCAGCGGAAATCCGTGCTCCGCCCCGAGGTCGGGAACCCACGCTTCGGGAGTCGTCGCAAGGAACGACAGGGTGCCGACAGTCATCAGGATTGCAAGGATTGCACCAACAAGGCCCGCTTTCGGAAAAAACATGCCGAGAAACGCCAGCACCCCGATCCCCATAATCAGGACGCCCAGTCCGCGCGAGAACCCGTACGTATTGTTCGCCGTATGCCAGTCGCGTTTAGCCGGGTCGAATTCGCCCTCGCGGAGCTTGTAATCCCTGTATTCGGGCGCGGATTTCGTATAGAAGAAGCTCATGAAAGGGCTGTTGGCGACGAAAGGGACGATCCCTTCGGCCTCGTAATTCCAAAATTTCAGGCCGCCGATCCAGACGAAGATCACGAAGATAGCGACACGCATCAGGCCGATGCCCAGTTTCCGGCAGCCGGCAGTCAATCTCAGCGAACCGACGTAAAGTTTTTTGAGTTCCGTCATCATCATTTCTCTTTTGAGGTTTAACGATGATGCAAAGATCCGCCGTTTACGCCGGCCGGTAAATGGCGATTCTGCCGGATGTGTTGGCAATTATTCCCTATTTCCGGCTCCGGTATTCCGAAATGCTTTTCCCGGTCGCCCCTTTGAAGAACCGGCTGAAAGAGGCCGCGTCTTCGAATCCGAGGATACCGGCGACCTCCTTGGCGCTTTTCGAAGTATAGAGCAGCAAACGCCGGGCTTCGGCCTGCGTCCGGTCGCGGATGACCTGCAACGGCGACGGCAGGCCGTAAACGGCGAAAAGATTCGACAGCGTTTTCGGGGAGCGGTGCAGCAGAAGGGCATACTCCTGCACCTGCTTCTTTTCACGGAAGTACCGGTCGACCAGCACATAGTACCGGCGGACGATGTCGAACTGCCGTTCGCTGCCCGCCCCGGCTGCGAACCGTTCCCGCGCCATGCGCGTACAAGTAATGATAAAACGTTTCAACAGAATGCGCAGCATCTCTTCGCGCAGGTTGTCGGCGACGGCGTACTCGGCAGCTATCCGGTCGGTGATCTCATGCAGCGCTTCCGACTGTCCGGCGGTCAACTTCAGCCGCATAACGTCCGACGATCCGTTGAACAGCAGGCCGTTGCACGACACTTCGTCGTCGTGCCCGTAGATGCAGTAAAAATCGCTGTTGAACAGCAACGCCAGATACTCTGCGCCGGACTCCCCGAATTCGATCCGGTGCAACGGAGTGAGCGAAACGATCTCGCCGGCGGCGAGTTGCGTTTCCACATGGTCGATCACGAGAGTTAGCGTCCCGCGCTGCACCCAGATGAATTTATACAGGCTCCGGTCCCGGCGCAGCACCGGATCGGCATGAAAGCTGCTGGTCATCGCGACGACTCCTTTCAGACGGGTGGTAACGCTGTAATCCATAGGGCTGCTGTTTTCCGGTAGTAAAGATAAGCATAATCCGCCGATAAAACCGCATCTTTCGGGACAGCGCAACCCTCCGTTGCGGGAAAAACGTCCCATTCGGGCGAAAATGATTACCTTTGCAGTCGTTCCCGAAAAACACGGCTATGAACATTCGCCCCCCCGAAACCCGGCTGTTTGCAGATCCGACGAAAAGAAAAAGATACCTTTTCGCCCTGACAATGATCCTGCTGATGGTAGCGGTCGCCGAACTGTCCGGCGAAAAAGAGATCATTTTCCCGGAAATGGCAGCCCTCACGATCGGCATGTGGATAGTCGACAAGCAGGTATGGCGGGTCAGCCGCGCGCGGATGGTGGCGCTGATGACCGCAGGCGCCGTAGCCGGAGTCTGCATCGTGCGCTACTCGCCGCTGCCGCTGATAGCCGACATCGCGGTTTCGTTCGCCTTTACGGCCGTATGCCTGATGCTGTTCCGCGCTTCGCTGCCCCCGCTGATCTCGGCGGGCATGCTGCCGATCCTGCTTGGCACCGACAGTTGGATCTATCCGGCGGCCGTACTGACGATGACCCTGACCGTAGCGGCCGGGCAACGCCTGATGGAACGGGGCCGCCTGCGGACGGCAGCCGATTTTACGCCGGCTGCAACGGAGTGGAAAAAAGAGACGCTCCGTTGGTTGTTCCTGCTCAGCACGATTCTAGTCGTCGCGGCCGTTCCGGTCTATACGTCGAACCTCTATTTCATTCTGCCGCCGCTGATAGTCACCTACGTCGAATTCGCCGGATCGAAAGCGGGCTTCCGAAACCGGCCGGTTCAGATCTTCCTGCTGCTGACGGCCGCCGCTTTCCTGGGCACGCTGTTCCAGTGGGCCGGGCACGTCCGTATGCAATGGCCCGAATGGGCGGTAGCGCTCGCGGTCTTCACCAGCCTGTTCCTGCTGTTCGAACGCATCGGCAAATTTTTCGCCCCGGCCGGAGCGGTCGCGCTGATCCCGATGATCGTGCCGCAGGAAGACCTACCGCTACTGCCCTTCGAGATCGCCGCCGGCGCAGCCCTGTTTATCGCCGCGGCAATGCTGCTGTTCCAGCAATGTTACCGGTGGCAGCGGGCTCAGTTGATCGTTTGCCTGGTACCGGCTCCGCTGCGGAAACACCTGAACCGGGACGGACGCCGGATGCGGAAAGCGGTACGGAAATTTTAGATCAGCGTCATCCGGGACTGCAACATGTCCAGTATCTGCCCTTTCAACTGTTTCGCATTGATCGGCTTGGGCATGTAACCGTCGAAGCCGTTCTGCATCACTTTCTGCTCGTCCGACGCGAAAGCGAAGGCGGTGACAGCGAGCACGGGCACGTCGGAAGATATTTTACGGATCTCGCGCGTGGCTTCGTAACCGTCCATTACCGGCATATTGAGATCCATCAGCACCAGGTGCGGCCGGTATTGTTCGAACAATTCGACGGCCTCTTTTCCGTTCCACGCATGTACCAGCCGGTAATCGTGCCGGAGAATGGTTTCGAACAGTCTGTAATTACTGTCGTCGTCCTCGGCGATCAGGACGGTCAGTTTGTCTTTTTCGACCGCCACGAGCGGACGCTCTTCCGGCTCGTCCTCCGGCCGGAGCGTGGCCGGCGTATAAGGGATCGTGAACCAGAACGTCGAACCTTTGCCCTCTTCGGACTCCACGCCGATCCGTCCGCCCATGTGCCGGACGATCGTATGGCAGATCGAAAGGCCGAGACCGGTGCCCTGTTCGAAGTGGTTCAGTTTGACGAACCGTCCGAAAACGCTGTCTTTCTTATCCTGCGGAATTCCGCAGCCGGTATCGGTCACGTAACAATAGATCTCCTGGCCGCGCAGTTCGTAGCCGAACCGGATACTTCCCTGCTTGGTAAATTTGATCGCATTGGATATCAGATTGATCAACAATTGGGAAAGCCGGTTTCTTTCGGAGCGAATAGGACATTCGGCCAAAGGCCGTTCGAACGCCAGTTCCACCCGATCCGTCTTCAGGCGCATCCGCATCACGCGTTCCTTCTCCTGCATCAGTTCGTTCAGATCGAAATCCGAATAGACGAATTCGAGCGTTCCGGCTTCGATCTTCGACAGATCGAGAATGTCGCCGATCAACTGCAACAACAATGCGTTGTTGTTCTCGATAATGCCGACGTACTCCTGCTTCTCCTGCTCCGAATCGGACAATGCCAGAATCCCCGAGAAACCGACGATCGCATTCAGCGGCGCCCGGATTTCGTGGCTCATATTGGCGAGGAAAGCCGACTTGAGCCGGTTGGACTCTTCCGCCCGGTCTTTGGCCGACATCATCTCTTGCTCCATCTTCTTCCGCTCGGTAATCACCTGCGACGAACCGACCAGCACCAGCGGTTTGCCCGATCCATCCCATGTCTCGACGGCCGCCTGCGCCTCCACCCACTCCTGCCGCCTACCCCGGCCTTCGCCGACGATCACCCGGTACTCCTCCTTCACTTTCGCTACCCGGCCTTCCGCCAAATCCCGGTAAGCGCGGCGCACCCTTTCCCGGTCTTCCCGGCGGATTTTGGCGAAATACTGCGTATCCGGCACGGAAAGCTGCTCTTCCCGGACATCGCCGTCCGTCCTCCCCAGTTCGATCGGCCGGTTCACATCGCACAGAATGGTGCGTTCCCGCAGGTTCCACTTCCACGGAACGATGCTGGCTATCTCCAGGGCCATCGACAACTTCTTGTTCGTAGTGGAAAGTTTCTGCTGCACGTCGTGAAGCTGGGTGCTGTCCAGGCAAAATACGTCTATAATTCCCGGCATATGCGAACAGCACAGCACCACCTCGTAGAACGTGTCGATCGACTTAAAATAGTAAGTAAAAGTAATGCTCCGCCGTTCGGCGATCGCGATCCGGATAAAATGCAGGAATTCGGGCATCGACTCGGGAAAAATTTCGCTTCCCTTCCTGCCGATAGTTCGCTCCTTGGGATAGAACGACCGTTCGAAAGACCGGTTCACGTCGCAGAACACGGTATCGACCGGATCGCCGGATTCGTCCAGCACTACACGCTCCTGCATGTATATGATCGGCATGTTGTCGAACAAGTTCGTATAGTTTTCACCGATCTGGATCTCCCGCAGTTGCGCCTTGCTGAGTTTTTGTAACATGCGGTTACGCTTCGACTGAAAAAGAAGCAGGGCGACGACGAAAAGAACGACCGTCCCGAAAAGGACGTACTTGTACTGCTCGAAAAAAGAGGGAGGCCGGTTGTAAACCACCGCCCCTTTCGGCGTATCGGCCAGAGAAAACCCGTTGCCGACCAGCGATTCGTAATTGAACGTAGGAATGCCCCGCGGAAAATAAAACGGAATATCCCGCGGCTGACGACCGGCCAGCACCCCGGAAATGGTTTCGAGCAACTTTTTATTGAACGCTTCCTGACTGTAAACGAAACCGCCGACGATACCGTTGGAATCCCTGATCCCCGACGGATGCAATGAAAAAAACGGCAGGGCGAACGTGGTGATTCCCCGGTAAGCGTTCGTCATCAGCACGGTATTGCCCACGAAGTTTTTTTTATACCACCAGGACGAATAGAGCACGCCCGTAGTTTTCCTGTCGATCATTTTCAAAGAATCGAACAACTGCCCGGTCGTCATGTCCGCCGCGGAAAAATAACGGTAGCTTAGTTCCGGATAATCCGTCCGCATCAGTTCGGAGAGTTCCTGTTCGTCCTGCCGGTTGATATACAAGTCGTCGCCCAGGAATACCAGCTCTTTCATTCCCGGAATCATCCGGCGCATCAGATCGACGCTCTGCTGCAGAAAAACGGGCGTTTGCAAGACCGTCAGGTTGTACTCCGAAACCAATTCGGACAACGGGGTTCTCAGATCGGGCGGAATCGGATTTCGCTTCAGATACAGACTGTCCGTTCCCACATACTCCTTGTCCGCGCAAAAAAGGATCGGAATGTCGCCCCAGTGTTTTTTTACATCTTCCAGCAATATCTTCGCCGGGTTCCCGATCAACAGCAGCATCCGGGGCGGGTGTTCCCGGTAATTCGCGAACAGCCTCCGCTTGAACTCGGTCGCCAGCGTATCGTTGTCGATCAACAACATGTTCATGTATTCGGAATACACGTTCAGGTTCTCGATCCCGGCGGCCATGTTGATGACAGGAATAATGATGTCGTTGCTCCATGCGGAGGCCTCGGCATAAACGCTGACGACCAGCATATAATCGGTTCCCCGACCCTGCTGTTTTCCGAATCCGGGAAAAACCGCGAGCAGGCAAAAAACAAAAAGCAATCCGCCCTTTATCGGGCGAAACAAACGGACATCAGGCCTATCTATCATAATAAACTATATACAAACCATTTAACATTCAACTTCATTGTTCGCGCACAATATGGCATACAAATATAATATATACCTTTTATTCCTGCAAAACGCACGATACGAGTTTTTTATAATCCACCGGAAGCGTGCCGCCCGGGTGTTCGGGCGCAATAAAGTCGGAATATGTTTTAAACGGGTTTTCTCCATACAAAACTTCCGTAAAAGCCCTATCGCTTCGGTTTCGCGGAACGAATGAAATTCCGTATCTTTGCAATAAATCCGGAACAATGAAAAACCGTCGCATGAAAAAAAAGACGATCCTGAAATACCTGCTCGCCGTTCTGGCGTGCACCGGATTCGCAGCCGCCGCACGGGCAGCCCTGCAAGACGTCGTTTCCGGGGAAGACCGGCAGACGACGATCCGGGTCTATCCGAGAGAGTCCGCCGGAAAGATCAAACCGGTGAACGGCGGCAACCTGGCCCCGCCGCTCGAAGACGAAGAGATGCCCGGATGCAACCTCCGCGAAGCGTTCGCCGGAATGCACATCCCGATCACGCGGCTGCACGACGCTCCGCTGGAGAATCCCGGCATGAGACTGGTCGATCTTCCGCTGATCTTCGCGAATCCCGAAGCGGACGCGGAAGATCCGGACAACTACTATTTCGCCCAGACGGACGACTATATTGCGAATTGCATCGCGTGCGGCACGGAAGTCTATTACCGGCTGGGAACCTCGATCGAGCACAGCGTCAACAAATATTTCGTGCACCCGCCCGAAGACGTGCGAAAATGGGTCGACGTCGCATCGAACGTCATCCGTCACTACACGGAAGGAAAATGGAACGGGTTCCGTTACGACATCCGTTACTGGGAGATATGGAACGAACCCGATCTGGGCCCGAAAATGTGGACCGGGACGTTGCAGCAGTTCAACGACTTCTATGCGCAGGCGGCGACCGAACTGAAAAAACGCTTCCCGCACCTGAAATTCGGCGGGCCAGGGCACTGCGCCTTCGGCGAACAGGCGGTCAGGGATTTCGCAGGGAACTGCGCCCGTCACAAAGCGCCGCTGGACTTCTACTCGTTCCACTACTACTCGCCCACCGATACCGAATTACTGCAAATGGCCGTAGACGCACGCCGGTATCTGGACGAATGCGGCTATCCCGAGACGGAGATCCACTTGAACGAATGGCACTACAACCCGTACGGCGGAGCGCTGTGGAACATGGGCCCGGCGGAGCAGAACGAAGCGATCCGGTTCATGCGCGGACTGGAATCGGCGGCTTTCCTGAACACGGTGATGATCGGCTGGCAGGATACGCCGCTCGACAAAGGATTCTACTACACGGTCACCACGACGCGCTGGGGCGTATTTGAAAACCGGACGCCGGTCAAAACTTACTACGGCATGAAAGCGTTCGGCGAGTTGACCGCCTATCCCGAACGGGTACGCACCGAAACGGACGGTATGCCCGCCGGAAGCCGCGTGCTGGCCGGCACGGACAGCCTGGGCAACCTGGCGATCCTCGCCGCCTGCTGGAAATCGGGCCCCCGCGAGTTCACGCTGGACATCGATGGCATCGGGAAATTCGCCCGAACCGAAGTATTCCTGCTCGACGAAACGCACGACCTGAGCCGGGTGTTCGAAACCGGGCGGACGGCAGGTCCGTTGAAGATCGGGACGGTTTCCGACTCGGGCGTGATCCTGATCCGGCTTTCGAAAAACGACTGACATGTACCGAACCGAAGAGACCGCCGCGACGATCCCGGCCGGGGAGTACGTCGCCCGCTACCGGAACGCTGAAAAATTCATCGTATTCTGCCAAGCATGTTCCCGCTACGGCGCCTGCTGGGCCTGTCCGCCGCACGGATTCGATGCGGACGAATACCTGTCCGGATACCGCACGGCGTTGATCATAGGCACACGGATCATCCCCGAGCCGTCCGCCCGCGCCGAATGCGCGACGCCGGAACAAGGCCGGCAGGCGGGACAGCGGATGATCGTCGAAGTCCGGCGGACGCTCGACGCCCGGCTATTGGAACTCGAACGGAAATATCCGGGCAGCCGCGCTTTTTATGCCGGAACCTGCCACCTGTGCCCGGAAGAGACATGCGCCCGGAGCGAAGGCCGGCCGTGCCGCTATCCCGACCGGATACGCCCTTCGCTGGAATCCCTCGGTTTCGACATCGGGAAAACCGCGTCGGAACTGCTGGGCATCGAACTGAAGTGGAGCGAACCCGGATCGTCCGGACTGCCCGAATATTTCACACTGGTCAGCGGCTTTTTCTCCAGCCGCCCCGCAAACGACGGATCATGGTAAGCGGGAAGCGCGAAAAAGCCGTTTTCAACTGGAGCGGAGGAAAAGATTCCGCGCTGGCGCTGTACAAGGCGCAGCAGAGCGAAGCCTACGAAATCGTATCGCTGCTGACGACCGTGAACCGCGACAACGCGCGCTCGTCGATGCACGGCATCCCCGTCGGACTGCTTCGTCGGCAGGCCGACAGCATCGGCCTGCCGCTCTACACGATAGACCTCGCGCCGGACGGCACGATGGAGAACTACGAAGAGGCGATGGCGGCGGCGGTCGGACACTTCAGGGATACGGGCGCCGATCGTTTCATTTTCGGAGATATTTTCCTGCACGACGTGCGCTCCTACCGCGAAAAGCAACTGTCGCCCTACGGCATCACGGTCGTCGAACCGCTGTGGGGCAAATCTTCCGCGGAAATCATGCGGGAATTTCTCGCCTCGGGCCTGCAAACCGTGATCGTCACGACGACCGCCGACCGGCTCGGCCGCGACTTCATCGGGCGGCGAATCGACGAAACGTTCGTACGGGACCTGCCCGACGGCGTCGACGTATGCGGCGAAAACGGCGAGTACCACACATTTTGCTACGCCGGCGGTCCGTTCCGCACGCCCGTGCAGTTCGCGCTCGGCGAACCGTTGCAGCGCAGGTACCCGGTCAAACTGGACGACGGCACGGTAAAAAACTACGCCTACTGGTTCGCCGACATCCGGGAAGGCTGATCCGCCCGCGCGCACCTACCCTATCGTTCTCCCTCGCCGGCAACAATACCTACCTCCGGGTATTGCTTTAAACGGACGATTTTACTTTTTTTACTCCTTAAAACAACGGGGCCGCAGGTTATTGCACACTATTTGCACAGAACCGATATCCGGAGCGTCGCGGCGACGGAGAGCCGCGCATCCGCCGCACGGGCACGGAACGCCAGCCTGCAACCGCGTCCGACATGGAAAATCAAACCGCATAAGACTATGAAAAAAATCGTTTTGCTCCGACACGGAGAAAGCACCTGGAACCGGGAAAACCGCTTTACCGGCTGGACGGACGTCGACCTGACCGAAAAAGGCGTCGCCGAAGCCGACAGGGCCGGCGAATTGCTGAAAAAAGAGGGTTTCGCATTCGACAAAGCCTATACTTCGTACCTTAAACGCGCCGTCAAAACGCTCGACCGCGTGTTGGACAAGCTCGACCAGGACTGGATCCCGGTCGAAAAGAGCTGGCGGCTGAACGAAAAGCATTACGGTATGCTGCAAGGACTCAACAAGAGCGAGACAGCCGCCAAATACGGCGACCAACAGGTGCTCGTCTGGCGACGCAGCTACGACATCGCACCCGATCCGCTCGCCGAGGACGATCCGCGCAACCCGCGTTTCGACCCGCGCTACCGGCTGGTTCCGGACGGGGAACTGCCGCGCACCGAATCCCTGAAAGAGACGATCGAACGGATCATGCCGTACTGGCAGTGCGCGATCTTTCCGAACCTGAAAATGGCCGACCAGTTGCTGGTCGTCGCGCACGGCAACAGTCTGCGGGGGATTATCAAGCATCTGAAGCGCATTTCGGACGACGACATCGTCAACCTGAACCTGCCGACGGCCGTACCGTACGTCTTCGAATTCGACGACCGGCTGAATCTTACGAAGGATTATTTTCTCGGCGACCCGGAAGAGATCCGCAAACTGATGGAAGCCGTCGCCCGCCAGGGTAAAAAACAACAATAAATTTAAACCGTTATAGAATATGAGCCAGATCATCAATTTATTGGGAGACAAAACCGAATATTACCTGAATCACGTTTGCCGGACGATCGACAAGTCGCTGATCCACATCCCGTCGCCGGACACGGTCGACCGGACATGGATTCCGTCCGACCGCAACGTCCGCACGCTGTGCAGCCTGCAAACGCTGCTCGGCCACGGCCGGCTGGCCGGCACGGGCTACGTGTCTATCCTGCCGGTCGATCAGGACATCGAACACACGGCCGGCGCGTCGTTCGCTCCGAACCCGGTCTATTTCGACCCAGAAAACATCGTCAAACTGGCAATCGAAGGGGGCTGCAACGCCGTAGCTTCGACGTTCGGCAACCTCGGCGCAGTGGCCCGCAAATACGCGCATAAGATACCGTTCATCGTCAAGCTGAACCACAACGAGTTGCTGACCTACCCGAACACGTACGACCAAGTGCTGTTCGGATCGGTCGACGAGGCGTGGAACATGGGAGCCGTCGCGGTCGGCGCGACAATCTATTTCGGTTCGGAGCAGAGCCGACGGCAGTTGGTCGAAATTTCGGAAGCCTTCGAACGGGCGCACGAACTGGGTATGGCGACGATCCTGTGGTGTTACCTGCGCAACGGCAGTTTTAAAAAAGACGGCGCCGATTATCACGCGTCGGCCGACCTGACCGGGCAGGCCGATCACCTGGCGTCACGATCAAGGCCGACATCGTCAAACAGAAACTGCCGACCAACAACGGCGGGTTCACCGCGCTGCATTTCGGTAAAACGAACGAAAAAATGTACACAGAGTTAGCGTCCGACCATCCGATCGACCTGTGCCGCTACCAGGTGGCCAACGGTACATGGGTCGCGTCGGACTAATCAACTCCGGCGGCGAATCGCACGGCGTATCCGATCTGAAAGACGCCGTCATCACGGCCGTCGTCAACAAACGCGCCGGCGGCATGGGGCTGATCAGCGGACGCAAAGCGTTCCAACGCCCGATGAAAGAGGGCATCGCGTTACTGCACGCGATTCAGGACGTTTACCTCGATCCCGGCATCACTATTGCATAATCTACCGGCAATAGGTTCCGGCAAATCCGCTGAATAATTCAAACCGGCATCCATCGAAAAATCGCTGGGTGCCGGTTCTTTATGCCGTTCATTCCGGAAAACCGTCCCCCGCGATCTCCGAAAACGGGATACCCGCCGCAGGACATCGCCTTACGAAAAGCCGCTACGACCCGGAAAATTACCGGCCGCCGAAAAGCCGCAGACGGCAGAGCAAGTGCCCGAACGCATCGAGCGGACGATACCACAGCAGGCGGGGACCCGCATAACGCATCACGCACCGCATCCGTTCCCGCATGGATATTTTGTAGCAATGAACGGGGCATTTCTTGCAAACCGGTTTCCTGTCGCCGAACCGACAGCAATCCAACCGGACAACGGCATACGCGAGCAATTCCCGACACTCCGGACAAAGCTCCCGGTTCCCTTCCCGGTGGATACAGTAAAAACGGATCATCCGCTCGACGACCCGCTTCTCATAGTTTATCCGCCCCCCCGGAAAAATCATACGTCCGATCTTACAATCAATCAACTCGCTGCAAATCAATTATCCACAAATCTCGAATACGGCACCGTACAGAAACGATCATTACCGCCATACCCGTTTCCCAAACCGCCCGGACATCTCGCAATTCCGCCGTACCAAAGCATTTTGTACAAATATAATCAAATTGTACGGATATTTGTATTTTATCCGGACGCTGTTTACTCCCGTCTCCGGGAAATACCCCTCGCCGCATAACATGCTATTTTAGAAACGGAAACCGTCACGGCCCCGTTCCGAAAGAACGGTTCCGACTGACAGAAAACTCATTTATCCCGGACCGAATGCAGTATCCCCGACACCGTACAGCGCTAAAAATTTTAGTCACTTTCACTATTATTTTTCATTTAGATCCAAATACTTAAGAAATTCGGACCGAAACCGATCCGACCAATTATCGATATGTATGCATTCTATCAGTTATTTAATCAGAGCAAAAGAAATCCAGGACTTTGCAGCACAATTTTACGAACCGGGACGGCACGACAAATGTTACAAACAGGTTTGGCTGAAACACGTATTTCCTAAATACGGCTTCAACTACGATACGTTCCTGCGTTACATGCGCGTGGACACCAGTTGTCTCGAAGAACTTCTGGTCGAACAGGAATAAAACCGACCGACAGCGGCTATGGCGATCCAGGATTTCCATTTCGTTCCGGGAGAGCTGTATCTTTTCTCCCTCGATCCCCGGCGCCACGACCCGGACCGCTGCCTGTGGGGAATTTTCGACAAACTCGAAAACGGGAACGTCGTTCTGGAGGTCATGACCGGCGGATTGACCCGATTTTACAGGGACGCCTGCGTCCCTCCCGAATACGTATCCGTCAGGCGGGCGACCCGCAACGAACTCAAAGATTTCTATTTCAGTTACGGGCACCGGAGCGGGAGGACCGGAGAATAAAATCTTCGGTAGATAATCCGCATCGTCGAATATCTCATCCATCGACCGGCGATTTGGACAGGAATTTGCAAGCTATGCATTTTATTCGTAAAATGCACAGAATTATGGAAACTATCGAACGAAAACCGCGTTTCAGAAAAATCGTCCGGACGGCGGGGATCGTCGTCGTCGCCGTCCTGCTGCTGCTTGCGGGCGCAAACCTCTGGATCGGCCGGATCGTCCGGCAAAAGATCGAAAAAGAGGTCGCCGAGCAGACCGGCGGAATGTGCCGGATCAGCATCGACCGGGTGCGTCTCAATCCGGTCGGCCGGTCGCTGCGGCTCAAAGGCATCGTCCTGACGACCGACAGCCTGCTGCTCGCAAAACGACATCCCGGCCTGCGGATGTTCCGGCTCACCGCAGCACAGCTTTCGATCGGCGGAATCCGCCTGACGCAACAAGACGGAGACCGGACGCCGACGATCGCCGAAATCGAAGTGTCGGCGCCGCACGTCGACATCGTCCGCAACTTCAGCGACTCGGTTCCACCGGTCGACTCGCTGCAACGGGCATCCGGACAGATCGTCCGGACGATCGGCTTCGGCCGGCTCCGGATCGCGGACGGCTCGGTAACGTACTGCGAGATCCGGAACGGACGGCAGACATGCCATACGTTGCGGGGACTCTCCGTACAAACCGACGATTTCCGCCTGAACGCCGGGAATGCGAACGACAACGGATGGCTCGACAACGGCATCCGCACTTCCGTCGAATCGGTAAACTATCAGCTCGACGAAGGAGCGGTCGCGTTGCAGGCCGATACGCTGATAATCGACACCCGCAAAGGCGAATGCTCGGTAGCGGGCGTCCGCCTGTTGCCGCAATACCCGAAAAGCGAATTCGCCTCGCTGGTAGCAGGCCATCCGGACTGGACGCAGGTCGTCGCAGGCCGGATCGCGTGCACGGGGGTGGACTATCCCGAGATCGCGCGGAACAAAAAGCTGAAAATCGACAGCGTATGGATCGGCAACGTGGAAATCGGCAGCTTCAAGAACCGACAGATCCCGCAAAAACAGCGCATCAAACCGCTCTTTTACCAATCCCTGCAAAAACTCTCTTTCGGAGTGGAAGTTCGTAGAATAAGTTTCAGCGACATTCGCGCCGTGTACGAAGAACTGTCGGCGACGGGAACCGTTCCAGGTACCGTCACCTTCGACAGTCTGAGAGGCGACCTGTACGGACTCGCCAACGCCGCCTCGCCGGAACATCCGCGCATCACCCTGAAAGCCAGCGGGCGACTGATGAACCGGGGAGTCTTACAGGCGACCTTCCTGCTGCCGGCCGATTCGCTGGACGACCGTTTCGAAGTGGACGGAAAGCTCGGCCCGATGGAACTACAGGCGATGAACCGGGCGATCGAACCGCTGGTGAACGCGCGAATCAATACGGGGCGAATCGACGGAATGAATTTCCGCATCGCGGGAGACTCTCGCCAAGCCGACGTACAATTACTACTGCTGTACGACAGCCTGAACGTCTCGCTAATGAAACAGGAGAAAGACGGGCCCAAGGCCCGCCGGTTGCTTTCGGCCATCGTGGACGACCTGTTGATCCGCACCGGCAATCCGGAAGACGGAGTGACCCGCACCGGCGAAGGCGTGACCGAACGGGATCCCTACCGCTCGCAGTTCAACTACCTGTGGAAGTCGCTGATGCCGGGTATCAAACAGACGGTCGTCGGACACGGAACGGTCGTCAAAAGACACCGCCACCGGGACGACCGGCGATAAGCGGCCGTCCGCCGGTTCAGGATTCCGACGGTGGCAGCAACCGGTATTCCTTGTAATAGATCCGGATCAACAGCAGGAAGGCGGAGATCAGCAGCGGCCCGAAAATAATCCCCCAGAAGCCGAAAAGCGGAATCCCGAGAATCACCCCGAAAATCACGATCAGCGGGTGGGTATTGGAGATTTTCTTCATCAGGATGATCCGGCACAGGTTGTCTACGTTGGCCACGATCAGTATGCCGCACGCGATCATGATGATCCCCATCCAGACGCTGTCGTCGAAAATCATATAAACGCCCATCGGCACGGTGACGATCGCGGTGCCGACCATCGGTATCAACCCGCAGACGGCCGTCACGAAGGCCCAGAAGACCGCATTGTTGACGCCCAGCGCCCAATAGACCAAAAAGGAGGCCGCCGCCTGCGCGAACATGACCAGCGGAATGCCGACGGCATTGCTAAAAATAATGCTCTTGACTTCGCTGCGAATCACCTGCTGGCTATGACCGCGGAACGGCAGGTAGCGATTCGCGCTTCGTTCCATAGTCCGAGCGTGCAGCAGCATGAAATAAAGGATCACGAGCATCATGAACACGTTCGCTGCGAAACTGTAAGTCGTATTGAGCAGCATCGAGGCCATTTTCGTGATCGTCCCGCCGGAACCCTTGATGATATTTTCCGGCACGATCGCAAAGCCCAGCAGATGGTTCGCCCGCCGGAGCAGTTCGTTGAAAACATCGACGATTTTCGAGGTGTCCACGTTCGGGATCTCGGAGGCGATCACCTCGAAAATCAGAAATCCCAGCCCGGACAGCAGCAGCGTCGTTGCCAACACCAGCATCAGCGAGGCGACCCAGGGCTTCCAGTTCCAGCGCTCGGTCAACCGGAACAGCACCGTCCGCAACACGACGTACATCGTGATCGCCCCGAGGAACGATCCTACGAAAAATTGGAGTTGTGTAAAAATTACCAGCCCGATCGTAATCAGGATGCCGATATAAAGCAGTTGCCGGAAAAAAGCGTTGTTTTTCCCTATCGTTCCGTCTGTCATAGCTCTAAGAATGGATATTGCGGATCACTCCGCAAATATTTCACCAATTTTTCGGTGAAAGCAAAAACAAAACGAAAAATCGGAACGATCCGGACGAAACGGCGATTCCGGGCGGCGGGGAATTACCCGGCCGCGACGGTCTCTCCGATCTCGTCGAGTTCGACCAGCTTGTTGACGATCGCATAGATGGTCAACCCGGCCGGACTGTGTATCTGCAATTTGCCGGCGATGTTGCGGCGGTGGGTAATCACGGTATGCGCCGACAGGCACAGCCGCTCGGCGATCTGCTTGTTGGTCATCCCCTTCACCACGCAGACCACAACGTCTTTTTCCCGCGGACTCAGCAAGTCGCGCCGGGATTCGGGTTTTTCGTCCCGGTTGGCGAGACGGGACAGTTTGAGCCGGATCTGTTCGGCCGTATCGTACAGGGAGATCGTCTCGTCGTAGATCCTCAGCGACAGGGCGTCGGCCAGCGCACATTGCAGGGCCACGCATTTCATCGTCTCGCACCCCGATTCGTGCCGGATGCGCTGCAACGAAAAAAGCCCCGGCAACGCCGGATTCACGATCAGGATGTCGGGCTTCTGCCAGCAAAGCGACTTGACCAGTTGTTCGGGATCGGCGATCTCCACGACGCTCACATTCAGTCCGGGTAGCCGTTTCAGCACCGCAAGAAGACCGCTGCGGATAATTTGCGAAGACTCGGCTACGGCTATTTTCAACGAAACGCTCATCATTGCGAACCGTTTTTACGCTCCAGTTCCACGACCGCCGGAACGAACAGGTGGTCTTCGATCCGATTGTGCGAAGCCAGGTCGCGCTCGCACGAAAAAATATCGAACAACGCGCTGTTGAGTTCGTTGCTGCCGCTGCCCGGATAGTAGCGGATCAGGATGTTCTTCAACTCCGTCAGCCGGGCCTCCACCTGATCGTGCTGTCTCCGGAAAATATCGATCCTGTACCGTCCCTTCTTACGCCCTTCGAGCAAAGAACGGACATAAGGAAAAACTTTCTCTTCTTCGTAAAGCATGTGCCTGCGCACCTCAGCCGCATATTCATCGAAAAAACGGAGCACGGCGAACGAAACGTCGCCGTGATCGCTGCCGAGCGCATCGGCCAGTTCGCGGCGGATCACCGGCAGACGAAAATCCAGGAAATAGGCGTGCGAATTCTGCAAGTACCGTACGAGCGCTCCGACCGACAGCGGAGCATCGGCCGGCGCGGCTGATTCGTCCTCGTCCAACAGCAGGTTCACGACGGCCAGAAAAGTCGGCGTATCGACCCCGTTGTCCGCGCACACCTGCGCGATATCCTTGTCGCCGAACCCGAGCGAAATACCGAACCTGCTAACTACCAGAAGAATCGGATAGTTTTCACAGATCAGGTCGCCCATTTTGTCGGTTTCCTTATATTGACTGAGTCTGTACATGGCATGAGTCTTTTGACGGATGGGAGCATCCGGCGTAAAGATAGCGTTTTTCTCCGGAAACGCGAAGTCCGGCACGCCGCCTCCGCCGGTCATAGGGCGAACCGGCTCCGCTGCCGGCAAAAGCGTTCGCACTGCTGGATGATATCGTAACCGAGCATGGCCCCCAGCATGAAATCCTGCTCCGGGGTGAGCCGGTTCAGCGGCTTGTCGATAAAGGCCCGCACCGCATCCAAACAGGCGCGTTTTCCGAAATAAAGGTTCACTTTATTGTCCGTCACTTCCTGAATCAGGTACTCGATCCGCTGCCCCCGGAGCCGTTCTGCCACCAGCGCGGCGCAGGTCGGGCACATCGTGCAGAGCACCAGATTCCGAACTCCTTTCTTGAATTCGTAAATCTGGTGCATGAAGATTTTCAGTTCGCCGAAACGGACGTAATCCTGTTCGCTCATACCCCTTCCTCTTTCAGTACCGCGATCCATTGCTTCAGGTGTTCCGACGAAACGGCTTCCGAGTCCGCCTCGTCGATAGCCAATCCGACGAACTTTCCGTCCTCGCACACTTTCGAATCGGTAACGGAATAGTTCTGCGGCGCGTAGGCTCCGACGAACCGACATCCCGTCCCGGCGAGCTCCTCGCGCAGAATCCCGACGGCGTCGCAGAACGTATCGGGATACATGCTGCTGTCGCCGCATCCGAACAGTGCCACGCTCTTCCCGGACAGATCCTGCCCTTTGAGCCCTTCCAGAAAACCGAACCAATCGTCCTGCAACTCCCCGCATCCCCATGTGGAGGAGCCCAGCAGCAGGCAATCGTAACGCTGAACCGCATCCGCCGCCGCGCCGGCCACATCGTGCACGTCCGCCGCGGCGATTCCCAACTCCTCCGCGATGCGGCCGGCCAAAGAACCGGTAGTCCCGGTAGTGCTTCCGTAAAATATTCCTTTCATTTCCAAATTTGTTTTTCGTTTGATGCAAAAGTAGCAAACCGGCCCCGGCGGAAAAATACCCAGAAAAAGCGAAAAAAGAGAGCCCCGATACCTAAAACCGTCAACCGAGGTCCGTTCCTTGCATTACCAACGCCTTAGAAAAGAGTGCCGTAAAAAGGGCGTTTCGCAAAGTAACCGTTTCGTAACAATCGCTTAACGGGAGCGTAACAACAAACCCCTAATATTGCAACATCAATTTAACGACTAAAATTTCGAGAAGTGAAAAAATTGATTCTCATCGCATTGGCCGCCGTTCTGGCCGCCTGCGGACAATCTCCGAAAGGGAGCGGCCGGGAAAAACTGGCCGGCGCGGGCGCAACGTTCCCGCTGCCGTACTATAATCTTGCATTCAAGACCTATCGCGACAGCGTTCCGGCGGAAGTCTCCTACGGCGGTATCGGAAGCGGCGGCGGCATCCGCAGCCTGAAAGACCGGATCGTCGATTTCGCCGGCAGCGACGCCTACCTGACCGATGCGGAAATGGCCGCGATGCCCGACAGCGTGATCCACATCCCGACCTGCATGGGCGCCGTGGTAATGGCCTACAACCTGCCGGGCGTGGAAAAATTGAAACTGACCGGCGAACTGGTGGCCGATATCTACCTGGGTAAAATTACCCGCTGGAACGACGCCCGCATCCGCGGGATCAACCCCGGCGTACAGCTTCCCGATCTGGAGATCCATCCGGTATACCGTTCCGACGGTAGCGGCACGACTTTCGTATTCAGCGATTACCTGACAAAAGTAAGCCCCGCATGGAAAGAGACGATCGGGGCCGGCAAATCGCTCGAATGGCCGGCCGGCCTCGCCGCCAAAGGCAATCCCGGCATATCGGGGACAGTCAGCCAGACCGAAGGGGCCGTCGGCTACATCGGGTCGGAATACGCTTTTGCACAGCATATCAGCTACGCGAGCCTGCAAAACAAGGCGGGCCGCTTCATCGACCCGACCCTCGAAAGCATCTCGCAGCGGCCGCGGGCGACCTGCCGACCGACACGCGTTGCATGATTACCGATCCGGACGCGGCGGACGCTTACCCGATCAGTTGCTTTACGTGGATTCTGCTGTACAAGGAACAAGGCTACGACAAGCGCACCCGCGAACAGAGCGAAGCCCTCGTCGACTTGCTCGGATGGATGCTCGGCAGCCAAGCGCAGGATCTGGCCGGCAAGGTCAATTACGCCCCGCTGCCGCAACAGGTGATCAACAACGGGCGCGCACAACTGGGCACAGTTACGTATAAAGGAGAAAAACTGCTGAAGTAATGATCCGCACAGCCGCACGCGACCGTATTTTCAAAGGACTGCTACTGGCGGCGGCGGCCGCCATCATACTGATCTGCGGGGGAATGTTCTACTCGCTGATCAGCGGAGCGGCGCCGGCGTTCGACCATTTCGGCTTTTTCCGCTTCATCGCCTCGTCGGACTGGAACCCGAAGACCGGCTCCGAAAGCTACGGGGCGCTGCCGTTCATCGCGGGGACCGTGCTGACTTCGCTGCTGGCCATGCTGTTCTGCCTTCCGCTGTCGCTGCCGGTCGCCCTTTTCACCGGCGAATATTTCCGGGGCCGGCGGATCGCGAAAATAATCGGTACGGTGATCGACCTGCTGGCCGGCATCCCGTCGATCGTCTACGGGCTGTGGGGATTCTACGTGATCCGGCCGGTGATCGTCGACCTGGGACTGTCGTCGCAGGGATTCGGCATCCTGACCGCATCGGTCGTACTGGCGATCATGGTGATCCCGTATGCCGCGTCGCTCAGTTCGGAGTTTATCTCGATGGTGTCGCGCGAACTGAAAGAAGGAGCGTACAGCCTCGGCGGAACGCGGCTCGACGTGATCCGCCGCGTCGTCTTTCCGGTCGCCGGGTCGGGTATTTTCGCCAGTTACGTACTGGCGCTCGGGCGTGCGCTCGGCGAGACGATGGCCGTCACGATGCTGATCGGTAACACGAACCTGATTCCGACCGGCCTGACCGCCACCGGCAACACGATGGCCAGCGTCATCGCCAACCAGTTCGGCGAGGCCGACGGGCTGAAGCTCAGCTCGCTCGTCGCCATCGGGCTGCTGCTTTTCATTATCACCGCCGTAATCAACCTGATCGGGCGGCTCATTCTTCGTAAATTCCGATAACTATGACGATAACGGTTCCTAAATCGCGGACGCGGTTCCGCAAGGCGAAAGAACGGGCGTTCTTCTACGTGGTCTGCGGATTCTCACTGCTCACGGCCGTCCCGCTGCTGCTGATTATCTGGGAAGTGGTACGCAAGGGATACCGTCAGATCTCGCTGTCGTTCTTCACCGAGAACGCGCCGAGCACGCTGGACGCGATGCTGGCCAAAACGGCCGGCGAGTCGATCCCCGGAGGCATCGCGAACGGCATCCTCGGCACGCTGTCGATGACGCTGATCGCGGCGCTGATCGCGATCCCGTCGGGGATTCTCGCAGGAGTTTACCTGTCAGAAAAGCGTAAAACGGCGTTCGCAGGCATCGTACGTTTTCTGACCGAACTGCTGCAAGGCACCCCGTCGATCGTGATCGGGATCATCGCCTACGCCTGGATCGTCGTACCGCTGGGCAGTTACTCGATGCTGGCCGGCAGCGTGGCGCTTGCCGGAATCATGCTGCCGCTGATCGTCCGCTCGACCGAGGAGACGCTGAATATGCTGCCCTCACCGCTGAAAGAGGCCGGGCTGGCGCTCGGAGCGCCTTACCGCTCGGTCGTGATGCGTATTCTGGTGCCGTCGGCTTTCGGCGGGATGTTCACCGGCATCCTGCTGGCCGTATCGCGGGCGATGGGCGAAACCGCCCCGCTGATGCTGACCGCGCTGGGCTGCGCAACGCTGAACTTCGACCCGCTGCACCCCACTTCGGCCGTTCCGCTGCTGATCTGGGAGTTCTACAACGATCCGAACCTCGTCGACCTGATCTGGGGCTGCTCGCTGCTGCTGCTGATCCTGACGCTGGTGCTGAATATCATTGCCAAACGAATCGCTGCAAAATGGAAAATCTGAAACTGCAAATAAACGACCTGTCGGTCGCCTACACTCCGGAGAAACTGGCCGTGAAACACGTCACGACGGGTATCCTCGAACGGACGATCACGGCGATCATGGGCCCGTCGGGCTGCGGTAAAAGCACGCTGCTGCGGGCGATCAACCGTATGCACGAGCTCTATCCGGACATCCGCGTGACGGGCGAAATCCTGCTCGACGAACGAAATATCTTCAAAATGAATCCGATGGAGGTGAGACGGATGGCCGGCATGGTGTTCCAGCGGCCGAACCCGTTCCCGACGATGAGCATTTACGACAACGTGCTGGCCGGATACAAGCTGAACGGCATCCGGTTGTCGAAAGCGCAGAAGGACGAGATCGTCGAAACGAGCCTTACGAGCGTCGGACTCTGGAGCGAAGTGCGCGATTCGCTGTTCCGCAAAGGAGGATTCCTCTCCGGCGGACAGCAGCAACGGCTGTGCATCGCCCGCGCGATCGCGCTGAAACCCGAAGTGCTGCTGATGGACGAACCGACCTCGGCGCTCGACCCGATCGCGACGCACCGCGTCGAAGAGCTGATGCTCGAACTGAAAAAAGAGTTCACGATCGTTATCGTAACGCACAATATGGCGCAGGCGGCGCGGATCTCGGACTACTCGCTGTTTATGTACCTCGGCGAGCTGGTCGAATCCGGCCGCACGCAAACCCTGTTCACCACACCGAAAGACAAACGGACCGAAGAGTACCTCTCCGGCCAGTTCGGATAAAAACACACCTATTATGAACCGATTGAAAGACACCGTTTTAAAACCGGTAGGCGACCAGTTCGACCGGCTGACCGAACTCATCCTGAGACAACTCTCCATCACCCGGCAACTGCTCGCGGGAAATTCGTCCGCCGAACTGCGCGACGAACTGAACCGCAACGAAAGCGCGATCGACGGCCTGGAAGTCTCGATCCGCGACGAAGTGGTCAACGTGATCGTACTGCACGCGCCGCGCGCCTCGAACCTGCGGATCATCATGGCCTGCTACGATACGACCTCGAATCTGGAGCGCATCGGCGACCTGATCCACAACGTCTACGAATTCACCGGCGGCACGGCCGTCAGCACCGGACTGTACCGCCGCAAAAGCGACGGACTGCTCAAAATGTTCGACCTGGCGGCGGATATGGTGAAAAACGTTATTTTTGCGATGAACTGCAGCGACGAACGGCTGGCGCGCGAAGTGATCCGCAGCGACGACCGCGTGGACGAATGGTGGCGGCGGATTTCCGGCGAGTTGAAAAGCACGGGAACCCAGCGGACGCTGACGGCCGAAGAGATGGAAGGGATGCTGTCGGTTTTCGGCATCGCGAACAACCTCGAACGCATCGGCGACCAGGCGACGAACATCGCCGAGGCGGTGATTTTCGTTACCGAAGGGAAAGACATCAAGCACACGGACAAAAACCTGTTGTAAAAATGGCAAAACGCGAGAAAATACTGGTCGTGGACGACGAACAGGATCTGTGCGAGATCCTGCGCTTCAACCTCAAATGCGAAGGGTTCGCCGTCGAAACGGCCGAATCGGCCGAGCAGGCCCTGAAAATGCTGCCGGACGGCTACGACCTGATCCTGCTGGACGTGATGATGGAAGGGATGTCGGGATTCCGGATGGCAGAAAAGGTGCGCAAGGAGCAGAAACTGCAAGTTCCGATCGTCTTCCTGACGGCCAAGGACACCGAAAACGACCTGCTCACCGGATTCAGCCTCGGAGGGGACGACTACATTCCGAAACCGTTCTCGATCAAGGAAGTGACGGCCCGCGTAAAGGCCGTGCTGAAACGGAGCGCCGCAGCGCCGGCCGATACGAACCGTACGATCGAACTGGGCGAACTGACGATCGATCCCGAAACCAAGAGCGCGACGCTCGGCAACGAACACATCCTGCTGACCAAAAAGGAGTTCGAAATCCTTATGACGCTGGCGCGGACTCCGAACAAGGTTTTTTCGCGGGAGGATATTCTCGAACGCGTCTGGAAAAAGGAGTCCTACGTGCTCGAACGCACCGTAGACGTGCACATCACACGGCTGCGTAAAAAACTGGGAACGTTCGGCGAACGCCTGACGAACCGTTCCGGATATGGATACTGCATCGAATTTTAACCCGATAACCGATACCGCCATGCGCCTGAGCTATCGAAAAAAACTGTTTTTTTACTTCCTGATCGTATTCGCCGTTTTCGCGGCGATCGTCGTCTTCGTCCAGCAAAACCGCGAACGAACCTTCAGAAACGACGAGTTCAAACGGGGAATGGACGTTTACGCGACGCTGATCTCGAAATACATCGCCGAAAACCATCTGACCGCTCCGGATTCGATGTCCCGGCTTGACAGCCTGCTGCCGCTGCTGCCCCGGGATCTGCGGATAAGCATCATCGACCGGCGCGGCAACGTGCTGTTCGACAACGGCTCCGACGGAAAACCGATCGTCGAGAACCACCTGTCGCGGCCCGAAATCGCCCAAGCGCTGATCCGCGGCGGCGGAAGCCACATTCGGCACTCGGCAACCACCGGAAAAACTTATTATTACTATGCGCGGCTGTTCGGCAACGATTTCGTCCGGGTGGCGCTGCCTTACGACAACGCGGCGAAACTGAGCCTGAAAGCGGACGATTTCTTTCTTTATTTCATGTTGCTGCTTTTCTTTGTCGCGCTGATCTCGTTGCTGTACCTGTCCGACCGTTTCGGCAAGGCGGTCAGCGGATTGCGCGACTTTCTGGTCTCGACCGAGAACAACCGTCCCGATTTCGACAAGGTCAGATTCCCGGATACCGAACTCGGCGAGATAGGCAACCGCATCGTCACCAATTACCGGCTGCTGCGCGAAAGCCGCAACCTGCTCGATACGGAACGTGAAAAACTGATCCGCCACTTCCACTATTCGGACGAGGGAATCTGCATCTTTTCGCCGGACGGAGACAAAATTTATGCGAACTCGCACTTCATACAGCACCTCAACACGATCCTCGACGAACCGACCTCCGACGCGACCGCAATTCTCCGGGCCAAAGATTTCGGCGACCTGCGCGAATTCCTGCAACGGCACCGGCCGGTCAACCCGCAGTCGGCCTCGATCCCGATCTACGAAACCAAGCTTACCCGGGAAGGCCGTCATTTCGCCGTCCGGCTGCTGATTTTCAACGACAACAGTTTCGAAATCACGCTCGATAACATCACCGCGCAGGAGAAAAATCGGCTGCTGAAACAGGAGATGACCAACAACATCGCGCACGAACTGAAAACCCCCGTCACCAGCATCCGGGGATACCTCGAAACCCTGCTGCAACAGCACGAGATCAGTCCGGACAAACAGCGCTTCTTTCTCGACCGGGCTTATACCCAGGCATTGAGACTGTCCGACCTGATCCGCGACGTCGCGCTAATCACCAAGATCGAAGAGGCGACCGACTTGTTCGAGCGCAAACCGGTCGACCTGAAACAGGTCGTCGAAGAGGTGATCGCCGACCATAAAAATACGCTGGACGCTCACCGCGTGCAGATCGTCGACCGCATCAGCCGCGGAACGACGGTCGAAGGAAACCACACGCTGCTTTACTCGATCTTCTGGAACCTGACCGACAATGCGGTCAATTACGCCGGCGAAGGCGTCACGATCACGATCGAGCAATACGCCGAGGACGACGATTTCTACTACTTCTCGTTCCACGACAACGGCTGCGGCGTACCGGAGGCCGATCTGGAAAAAATATTCGTCCGTTTCTACCGGGTCGACGAAGGTCGGAGTCGCAAAAACGGAGGATCGGGACTCGGACTGTCGATCGTCCGCAACTCGGTATTGTACCACAAAGGACGCATTTCGGCCAAAAACCGGAAAGAAGGGGGACTCGAATTCCTGTTCTCGCTGGCCAAAAAGAGCTGACCGAAACGCGCTTCCGCCAAACGCTCCCGTTGCGAAGAAACTGTTCACAACGGGAGCGTTTTCATAAGATATATTCCGGCCGAATACGCCGGTTGCCGGACAGAGGCCGTCCGTCGAAAAAATTACCGCCGCGCGCCGAATTCCAGCCAATCGACCCGAACATCCCCGCTGCCGGGCTTCGTCTTCAGAAAGATATAGAACGCATCCTTCCCGTCGCGGGTTACGGAAGCCGGGGCTTCGACCTTCTTCCATTCGCCGTCGGTATTCGGCAGATCGACGGCGGCGATCAACTCCCCGTCCGCAGAGCCCCGGCGAATTTCGAGCGACCCGCCGGAGGCTTCGGTGCAGACGCTCATGCCGACTGTCGAAATTTCCGGTGAGAAATCCATAAAACGGTATCCGATCCACTGTCCCAGCTCGTTGTAAAAAGTGTACGGATAACCGACATACCGGAAAACATACGGATTGGCGGTCGGCTCGCGCCGCGTCACCAGCCTGCGATCGTTACGGCCGCCCGAATAGACGACCCCGCTGGAGCTGCGGATCCGTTCGCCCGGTACGAAACAGCCCTTTACGCCGGACGAAGTCGGCTCGGCCCGCCGGATCGTCCCGTCATCGTCGAATTCGATCCGGTCGAGGCAGGCGGCACGGGTCAGACCGAGCTCCGACACCGGCATATGGTACGACACGTACCACTGTCCGTCGAACGGTTCGATCGAGCCGTGTATGTTTCCGGAAGCCGGATAATCGTAATTGGTAACGATCACGCCGCGGTAGGTATACGGGCCGAGCGGATTTTCGGCCGTCATATACCCCATCAGCGTCGGAACCGCGCCGTCGCGTTCGATATTGCCTTTATTCTGAATATAGATGTAATAGTAAATACCGTTGCGTTTCCGCAGCGAAGGCCCTTCGAACGGCTCGTCGCCGACCGGCATATACTGCGTCACGTCGCGGCAGGTTTCGGGCATCACCCGCGAGTAGTCCGACGGGTCGAGCCGGCAGATAAAGAATTTCGGACTCGCCAGGTACACCTTGCCGTCGTCGTCGACCAGTACGCCCGGATCGATCTGCGGGATGGGCTCGCCGTTCAGCGTTACGAGCCGGACGTTGCCGAAAGGCCCTGTCGGGCTCGTCCCCTCGGCGATATACACCGGCTGGCCGTTGCCGCAAAACAGCAGGTAATACTTGTCTTTTTCGGTCGGACTTTTGAAGACGTCCGGCGCCCACAGCCGCCGCGTATTTCCGCGGATCTCCGCCGGAATACTGTCGATCGAGATGCTGACGCCCGCGTCCGTCCAGTGGATCAGGTCGTCGGAATAGATCACATGGTAGTCGGTCGAACAGAAATCCCGTTCGCCGTTCGGCAGAAAACCGTTCGTCACGTCCCGCGACCCGAAAATATACATCCGTCCGTCGAAAACGTGCGGCTCGCCGTCGGCGATAAACAGTCCCCACGTCGGCGGCAGGATCGGATTCTGTCCCTCGTAACCGACCGACACGATGCATTCGGCTTTCGAACCGGCCGCTGAAGCCGTAATTACGGCATCGCCTTTCGAAACGCCGGTCACCACGCCGCTCCGGGAAACCGTCGCCACCTTTTCATCGCTCGACGTCCACTGCACGCCGCCGGCAGGAGCCTCCGCCAGGCGGATTTTCATCTTATCCCCGCTGTCGATCATAAACGCCGCCTTGTCCAGACGGATTCCGCCGCCCGCAGCGCCGCTGCATACGCCCGCTCCGAAAACGAACGAAAAGAGCGTCAGCGACCACAAAAAAAACCTTTTCATAAACGATAGAATAACGTTAGAACGCCCGATGCGTCCGACCGGGTACTTTCAAATATAACTAAAAGAAATTTTTCCGGCAATTCCGCCGGCCGCCTTACCGCTCCGTTTTTACGCGAAGAACCCCGGTCGCAACACCCGCAACGGCCTCGGTTCAAAGGCGAAAAGGCCCGAGAAAGCAATATAGGTCTGATTCTTGCAACAGACCGGACGACGATTTCGGAAACCTGAAATACGGTAAGTCGCGCCGTTTGCCGGCTGCCGGCACATATTCCGGCCCGTTTGCGTAGAGCCCGGAAACACACAGATTCAAAGCATTCATTATAAATACATTGAACGATTTATCCACAAAAAAACAGCGTTGAAATTTGCAAGGTTCGTATTTATTCCTACATTCGCGGTATCAATAGATATATTAAATTAAACTATTAACACATGAAACAGACGGAAAAAACGGCGAAAAACGAAACCGAACCGATGGAACAGGCGATCCTGCGGGCGGCCGAACGGCTGTTCCTCGACAAAGGGTTCGCACTGACCTCAACGACCGAGATCGCCCGGGAAGCGGGCTGCAACCAGGCGCTCGTTCATTACTATTTCCGCACGAAAGAGAACCTTTTCGAGAAAATTTTCGAACAGAAAATACGGATGCTGATCTCGAACATATTTTCGATCGACCGGGAAGGCGGAACTTTCGAAGAGAAACTGCGGCGCAAAATCGAAGCGCATTTCGAAATCCTGAAAAAGAATCCGAAAATCCCCTTTCTGGTCATCAACGAGATCACGACGAACCCGGAACGGATCGCATCGCTGCGCGACAGCATCGGCGAACTGCCGCTGAGCGTTTACGCTACATTCGAACAAGATCTGCAAAAAGAGATCGCGCAGGGACGAGTCCGCGAAACCAATGCGCTCGACCTGATGTTCAGCGCGCTGTCGCTGAATCTCGCCACGTTCCTGGTCCGACCGGTACTGCAGAACATTCTCGGCCTGACGGACGAAGCGATGGACGGCTTCCTCGAGCACCGCAAAGAGGAGAACGTGAAAATCATCCTGCAAAGCCTCAAACCGTAAAACATCGGAAAACCTTCACTTCACTCATGCATAAATTCAGTAAAACGATGAAAATAATCCGATCCATCCTGCTGCTGGCCGTCGGTTTCGGAACTTTGCCGGCACAGGCGCAACTGACCATCGACGCCTGCCAGCAGAAAGCGCAGGCCAACTATCCGCTCGTGGCCCAGTACGGACTGATCCGACAATCGGAACAGTACGATCTGGAAAACGCCGACAAAGGCTACCTGCCTCAGTTGTCACTGTCGGCCAAAGCCTCTTACCAGACCGACGTGACGAAAATACCGTTCTCGTTGCCGGGCATCGACATCCCGACCCTCAGCAAAGACCAGTATCAGGTCGTAGCCGAGGTGAACCAGGTAATCTGGGACGGCGGGAACATCCGTGCGAAAAAACAGAATGTCAAAGCGTCCGCCGAAGTCGACCTGCAACAGCAGCAGGTCGATATGTACGCGATCCGCGAACGGGTCAATTCGCTGTTCTTCGGCATTCTACTGACCGAGGAACAACTGGAACTGAACCGGCTGTACGACGAGGAGCTCGAACGCAACTACCGCAAAATAAGCAACTTCATCGAGAACGGGGTCGCCAACCAGGCCGACCTCGACGCGGTGCAGGTCGAACAGCTCTCGAACCGGCAGCAGCGCGTCTCGCTAGAAGCGACCAACCGCGCGTACCGGCAGATGCTGGGAGCCTTCATCGGCGAAAACGCCGACAGCGCCGAACTGATCTGCCCGGAAGTCGGAAGCGAACCGGCGCCTACCGACGTGAACCGTCCGGAGCTGCGCCTGCTCGACGCCCGCAACACGCTGCTGGACGCCCAACTGAAACAGTTGAACGCCCGGAACCACCCGACCCTCGGTCTGTTCGTACAGGGAGCCTACGGCAAACCGGGACTGAACATGCTGCAAGACAAATTCAAAGCATTCGCGATCGGCGGCGTGCGGTTTTCATGGAATTTCGGCAATTATTACACGCATAAAAGCGACGCGGCCAAGATAGACGTCGCGCGCAACGCGCTCCGCACACAACGCGAAACGTTCCTGTTCAATACGAACCAGCAGGTCGAATCCTCGCAAGGCGAACTCGAAAAATACCGCCGCACGCTCTCCGACGACGACCGGATCGTAGCGCTGCGCGACAATATCAAACGCGCGTCGGAGGCGAAGGTCGCGGAGGGCACGATGAGCGTTACCGACTACATGCAGGAGGTAACCAAAGCCGAAACGGCGCGGCAGAACCGCGCGCTGCACCGGATGCAACTGATCATGACGACATACAACCTGAAAAATATAACCAACAACTGATATGAAACGATTTCTGATTCTCGCGCTTTGCGCCGGGGCGACGGCCTGCGGCGGCAATAAAAACGGTTACGACGCCTCCGGGACGTTCGAGGCGACCGAAGTGATCGTATCTTCGGAAGCAACGGACGAATTACTTCGTTCGGCGTGGAAGAAGGCCGGCGGCTCGCGGCCGGACAAACCGTCGGCACGGTCGACAGCGTCCAGCTCTACCTGAAAAAACTGCAACTCCAAAAACAGCTCGGGGCGACGCGCAGCCGCACGTCCGACATCGGCAAACAGATCGCCGCCACGCAACAGCAGATCGCCACGCAGCAGCGCGAAAAACGGCGCGTCGAAAACCTGCTGAAAGCCGACGCCGCGAACACCAAACAACTGGACGATATCGACGCGCAGATCGCCGTACTCGAAAAACAGCTCGCAGCGCAGCTCTCGACGCTCGAAAACAGCAACCGCGGCGTCAACGAAGAGAGCTCGGCCATCGAAATCCAGGTAGCCCAGATCGAAGACCAGCTCGCCAAATGCCGCATCGTAAACCCGATCGACGGGACGGTACTGGTCAAATACGCCGAAACGGGCGAAGTGACCGCCCAAGGCAAACCGCTGTTCAAGATCGCCGACGTCGATCGCATGGAACTCCGCGCCTACATCACATCGGGCCAACTGACAGGCCTGAAACTCGGCGACAAGGTGCGCGTGTTCGCCGATTCGGGCGACAAAGGCAGCCGCGAATACGACGGCGAAGTGATCTGGATCTCGGACAAAGCCGAGTTCACGCCGAAAACGATCCAGACCCGCGACGAACGCGCGAACCTGGTCTATCCGGTCAAAATCGCCGTCCACAACGACGGTCTGCTGAAAATCGGCATGTACGCCGACGTCAAATTCTCCGAATAATGGCTTCCGCAGTAACCATACGCGACCTCACGAAAAGCTACGGGCGCATCGAAGCGCTGCGCGGAGTGAGCTTCGATGCGCAACGCGGCGAGATCTTCGGGATTATCGGCCCGGACGGGGCCGGCAAGACGACGCTGTTCCGCATCCTGACGACGTTGCTGCTGCCCGACAGCGGCCGGGCGACGGTCGACGGACTCGACGTCGCGGCCGACTACAAACAGATCCGGCGGCGGGTCGGTTACATGCCGGGACGGTTCTCGCTGTACCAGGACATGAGCGTCGAAGAGAACCTGCGCTTTTTCGCAACGCTTTTCGGGACGACCATCGAGGCGAACTACGACCTGATCCGCGACATTTACAGTCAGATCGAACCGTTCCGCACGCGGCGGGCCGGAGCGCTTTCGGGCGGGATGAAGCAGAAACTAGCGCTCAGTTGCGCGCTGATCCACAAACCGTCGGTATTGTTCCTCGACGAGCCGACGACCGGCGTCGACCCGGTATCGCGCAAGGAACTGTGGGAGATGCTCGCCAAACTGCGCTGCCAGGGCATCACGATCCTCGTATCGACGCCCTATATGGACGAGGCGTCGCGCTGCGACCGGATCGCGCTGATCCGCGGCGGCCGGTTCCTCGATATAGACACGCCGAAACGCATCATCGAAAAATTCGGAGAGCGGCTGTGGGCCGTATCGGGCGACCGGATGCCGGCCATGCTGAAAACGCTGCGCCGTCATCCGCAGATCACCTCGGCCTTCGCGTTCGGCGACACGCACCACGCGACGCCCGACGCGACGCTGACCGAAAAGCAACTGGCTGCTTACCTGACCGCGGAAGGATACCGCAATCTGCGGATCGAGGCGATCGAACCGGGTATCGAAGATTGTTACATGAAACTGGATCGTACCAATGAATGATAAAGTAATCGAAACGAAAGGACTGACCAAGCGGTTCGGCAGCTTCACGGCGGTCGACCACATCAGTTTCGAGGTCGGGCGCGGCGAGATCTTCGGATTCCTCGGCGCGAACGGCGCCGGCAAAACGACCGCAATGCGGATGCTGTGCGGCCTGAGCCGCCCGACCGAGGGCGGCGGTACGGTCGCCGGGTTCGACATCGTGCGCCAAAGCGAGCAGATCAAACGCAACATCGGCTACATGAGCCAGCGCTTTTCGCTGTACGAAGACCTGAAAGTGTGGGAAAACATCCGGCTGTTCGGCGGCATCTACGGCATGGGAAGCCGGCAGATCGCCGAAAAGACCGACCGGGTGCTGCGCCGGCTCGGATTCGCCGAAGAACGCAACACGCTGGTGAGCGCACTGCCGCTCGGCTGGAAGCAGAAACTGGCTTTCTCGGTAGCGATCTTCCACGAGCCGCGCATCGTCTTCCTCGACGAGCCGACCGGAGGGGTCGATCCGGCTACGCGGCGGCAGTTCTGGGAGCTGATCTACGACGCGTCGGAACGGGGCATCACGGTTTTCGTCACGACGCACTACATGGACGAGGCGGAGTACTGCAACCGCGTCTCGATCATGGTCGACGGGGCGATCCGGGCGCTGGATACTCCGGCCAACCTGAAACGAACTTTCGACGCGCCGAATATGGACGAGGTGTTCCACCGCCTCGCCCGCGAAGCTAAACGGGGAGAATAACGCCATGAAACAATTTCTGTCTTTCGTCTATAAAGAGTTCTGCCACATCCTGCGCGACAGCCGCACGGTGCTGATTCTGCTGGTAATGCCGATCGTGCAGATCATCCTGTTCGGATTCGCTATCTCGACAGACGTCAACAACGTCCGGCTGGCCGTCTACGACCCGTCGAACGATGACGCCACACGGCGGATCGTAGAGCGTTTCGACGCAAACCGCTACTTCTCGTTGGTCGAAACGCTCCGCACCCCGCAACAGATCGAGGAAGCGTTCCGTTCGAACCGGGCCGACCTCGCGCTGGTCTTCGAGGAGAATTTCCAACAAAACCTGCTGCACGGCGGAACGGGGAACGTCCAGTTGATCTGCGACGGAACCGACCCGAACACCGCGACGCTGGTGACAAGTTACGCATCGAACATCCTGGCCGCATACCAGGCCGAGCTTTCGGCCGGCACCCCCGCCCCGCTACAAATCGTTCCGGAAGTGAAACTGCTGTACAATCCGCAGATGAAAGGGGCGTACAACTTCGTGCCGGGCGTGATGGGTATGATCCTGATGCTGATCTGCGCGATGATGACGGCCATTTCGATCGTTCGCGAAAAAGAGCGCGGAACGATGGAAGTGCTGCTCGTGTCGCCGATGCGACCGATCTACATCATCCTCGCCAAAGCCGTCCCCTACCTCGCGCTGTCGGCCGTAAACCTGGCGACGATCATTCTCGTAGCGGTTTACATCCTGCAGGTTCCGGTAGCGGGCAGCCTGTTCTGGCTGTCGGTGATCTCACTGCTGTTCGTCATCACGGCACTGGCGCTCGGATTGCTGATCTCGACACTCGTCAAAACGCAGGTAGCCGCGATGCTCGCTTCGGGGATGGTGCTGATGATGCCCACCACGCTGCTCTCGGGCATGATGTTTCCGATCGAAAGTATGCCGGGCGTATTACAGGGACTGTCGGCCGTTATCCCGGCGCGCTGGTACATCGAAGCGGTCAAAAAAGTGATGATCGAAGGACTCGGCATCACCTACGCGCTCAAAGAGGTGGCGATCCTCAGCGCAATGGCCGTCGTGCTGGTCGTCGTAAGTCTTAAGAAATTCAAATACAGACTCGAATAGCCATGTTGAAATACCTGATCGAAAAAGAGTTCAAACAGATCCGCCGCAACTCGTTCCTGCCCCGGCTGATCTTGTTCATGCCGTGCCTGACAATGCTGGTACTGCCGTGGGCGGCCAGTATGGAGGTACGCAACATCAACCTGGCCGTCGTCGACAACGATCGCTCGGCCTACTCCGGGCGACTGACCGAAAAAGCCTCGGCGTCGGCCTATTTCAACCTCGTCGACGTCGCGTCCTCGTACGAAGAAGCGATGAAAGGCGTCGAATCGGGACAAACCGACATCATCCTCGAAATCCCGGAAAAATTCGAACGCAGGCTGACTACCGAAGGCGCCGCGCAGGTGCTCATTGCGGCCAATGCGGTCAACGGAACGAAGGGGGGGCTGGGCAGTTCGTACCTCACGGCCATCGTGAACGACTTCTCGGCCGACTTGCGCAACGAAACCGCCGCGCAGTCTCGGATTTCGGCCGCGCCGGCCGTTCGGATCACCCCGCAGTACAAGTTCAACCCGCATTTGAATTACCAAGTCTATATGGTTCCGGCGCTCATGGTAATGCTGCTGACGATCGTCTGCGGATTCATGCCGGCGCTGAACATCGTCAGCGAAAAAGAGATCGGGACGATCGAACAGATCAACGTGTCGCCGGTCGGCAAATTCCAGTTCATCCTCGCCAAGTTGATTCCGTATTGGGTAATCGGATTCGTCGTGCTGTCGATCAGTTTCGTATTGGCATGGCTCGTCTACGGGCTCGTACCGGCGGGCAACCTGCTGACGATCTACGCCGGGATGGCGCTGTACGTGCTGACCGTGTCGGGCCTCGGCCTGCTCGTATCGAACACTTCCGACACGATGCAGCAGGCGATGTTCGTGATGTTCTTTTTCATGATCGTGCTGATTCTGATGAGCGGACTGTTCACCCCGATCAGTAGCATGCCGGGCTGGGCGCAAAAGATCACGCTGTTCAATCCGCTGCGGTACTTCATCCAGATCATGCGAATGATTTACCTCAAAGGGAGCGGATTCGCCGATCTGCTGACGCAGTTCTCAGCGCTGGCCGTCTTCACGGTGACGATCAACTTATGGGCCGTGCTGAGCTACCGCAAAAACCGGTAAACAGAAAAGTCGGCCGACGCTTGCAGTTCCCTCGCGGATTGCTAAATTTGCAGGTATGAAACAGACATTCACCATAGCAGGCGTCGGGGAACTCCTGTGGGACCTGCTGCCTTCGGGCAAGCAACTGGGCGGAGCGACGCTCAACTTCGCATTCCATGCGGCGCAGTTCGGCTGCCGGTCGGCAGTCGTCAGCGCGGTCGGCAACGATCCGTATGGCCTCCAAATTCTCGAAAAGCTCCAGGAAGCTCAGCTCGGCACCGCATACGTACAGCAAAACGACTATCCGACCGGCACCGTCGACGTGCGGCTCGACGCGCGGGGCGTTCCGTCGTACACGATCCACAAGCCGGTAGCCTGGGATTTCATCGCATGGAACGAAGGACTCGAACGACTGGCTCCGCAGTTGGACGCCGTATGTTTCGGTACGCTCGGGCAACGCGGCGAAACGTCCGCCGCGACGATCCGAAAACTGCTGTCGCATGTGAATAAGCAGTGTCTCAAAGTGTTCGACATCAACCTGCGGCAGGATTTTTACAGCGAAGAGACCGTCCGCGCCTCGCTCGAACAGGCCGACATCCTGAAACTGAACGAGGACGAACTGCCCGTCGTGGCGGGGATGCTGTCGCTGCACGGGGATGCCGACAGCCAACTGGAACAACTCCGACAACGCTACGACCTGCGGTACATCGTCTACACGCTCGGCAGCCGGGGCAGCCGGGTGACGGCCCCGGACGACTTTTCCGTCATGGAAACTGCAAAGGTCGAAGTCGCCGACACGGTCGGCGCAGGCGACTCGTTCACCGCCGCCTTCGTCGCAGGCATCCTGCAGGGCCGGCCGCTACACGAAGCGCACCGTCGGGCGACCGAAACCGCCGCCTTCGTCTGTACTCAGGCAGGCGGCACGCCCGTGCTGCCCGATTCGCTGATATACTGACAAAACGAGATTTCCGACCGGAAATCCGAAAGGGGCCGCATCCGATCCGAATGCGGCCTCTTTCGGGTATCAGCGATCCGGGCCGAACGGCCCGCAAATCAATACAGATGGTCGCCCTCCTCTTGCAGTTCCTGTTCGGAGATGCGTTTACGGCCCATCGCGCGCCATACGTACCAGATGTACCCCGCCACGAACGGGACGAGTATCGACACGATCGCCATCACGTAAAGCGTGAACCGGCTCGAAGAACTGTTGTAGATCGTCAACGAACTCTGCAGGTCGGTGAGCGACGGATAATAGGCCGTATGGTTGTATCCGGCGGTCAGCAGCAGCGCGAGCACCGTCAGTACGGTTCCCGCTCCGGCAGGCCAAATCCCGCAGCGACACCCTCTGAAAATACCGACTCCGATACCCCATAGCACCCCGACCACGCCGGCCAGCAGTGCGACGAGCACCAGCGGCATGGCCAGCAGGTTGTGCAGGTATTTGTACGGCTCGACGGAAATCACGCCGGAGACGGGATCGACCGCTGCGCCTTCCGACAGCAGCAGCAACAGCAGAAACGGAAGGAAGAACAACAGGAAAAGCCCCGCATTCCACTTCAGGTAACGCCGCGATCGCGCGAAAATCGTTTCGTCGTCGATGCTGTTCATAAAATAGAGCAGGCCGAGCACCCGCGACAAGAACAGCACCGCCAAGCCGAGCAGGATGTTGCGCGGATCGGCCAGCGCATCCAACCCGTACCAGGAAGTGGACCAACGCGAAATCGTATTGAAACCTTCCAGATTGCCGAAGTTGGCGCGGTCGACCGTGAACGGAGCGCCGGTGAACAGCGTCGCCACGGCCGTTCCGAGTAGGAAGGCTCCGAGCACGCCGTTAATCAGCAGGAACCAGTTGTAAGTTTTCTCGCCAAGGAAATTGGACGGTTTGCGCCGGAATTCATAGGCTACCGCCTGGATTACGAAAACCAACAGGATCAACATCCACACGTAGAACGCGCCGCCGAAACTCGTGCTGTAAAACAGCGGGAACGATGCGAAGAACGCGCCGCCGAACGTGACCAGCGTCGTGAAAGTCAACTCCCATTTACGTCCCAGCGTGTTGACGATCAGGTTGCGTTCCGTATCGGTACGCCCGATCAGGTAGAGCATCCCTTGGCCGCCCTGCACGAACAGCAGAAACACCAGCAGCGCGCCGAGCAACGAAATGATAAACCACCAGTAGTGTTGCAGAAAAATATATACCGTATCCATAAAATCGCTCTTTTTTATTCCGTCAATTCGTTTTCGGCCGCCGTTTCCGCCGGTTTAGGCCCGATTTTGATCTGCCTGAACATGATCATCAGTTCGGCGATCAACAGCACCGTAAACAGTGCGAGGAAGATAAAGAAGGTCGCCTTGACCGGCCCCGGAGCGATATCCGACACCGACGCGGAAACAGGCAGCAAATCCTGGATCGTCCACGGTTGTCGACCGACCTCCGCGACGATCCATCCGGAAACCGAAGCCAAATAGGCCAGCGGAACCGACCACATCATCACGCGGAACCACCACCGTCTGTCGTACAGTTTCTTCCGGTACACGAAGAAAAGCACCCCGGCGAAAAACAGAATGAAATAGACGCCCAGCATGAACATAACGCGGAACGAATAGAACACCAGCGGCACATTCGGAATCACGTCCGTCTGATTTTTCAGGTATGCGTAACCGAGATATTTCAGTTCCCAGCTACAAAACCTGGCCCCCTCTTCCGTCTGAGGATCGAATCGGGCCTTGTAACGGGCTTTGGCGACCGCATCGCCCCCGGCCATGACCTCCCGATAATCTTCAATGGCCCGCACAGCCTCCCGCCCGGCTTCCATCTTCACGCCGACCGGAGTGATCAACGGATCGAAATTGCCGTATACAAGGTCATTAATGCCCGGGACATAGGCATCCGCATCCCGAAAACTCAGCAGCGACAGCATCTTGGGGATCTCCAGTTTGAAATAAAAAGCGCTTTCGTTGGACATGATCAGCTCCCGGTCGTTCACTTCCGGACGCAATATCCCGAACGCGACCAGTCCGGCTTCTTTCTTACCGTCGTAGAGCGCTTCCATCGCCGCCAGTTTCATCGGTTGCGTCCGGGCCACCTGTACGGCCGATCCGTCGCCGGTCATCGCCAACAATAGAGAAGCGGACAGGCCGAACCACGAAGCGATCGCCATGCTTTTGCGAGCCATCTTCCGCTCGCGTTTTTTCAACAGGAACCAGGCGCTGATACCGATAACCACCGCGGCGGCCACCACATAACCCGAAGTCACCGTATGAAAAAACTTGTTGATCGCCACCGGAGAAAACAGCACATCCCAGAACGAGGTCATCTCCTGGCGGGCCGTTTCGGGGTTGAAGGCCGTTCCGACCGGATACTGCATCCACGCGTTGGCCACCAGAATCCACAACGCCGACAGGTTCGCGCCGATGGCCGTCAGCCAGGTCGCCGTAAGGTGAAAACCTCTGGACACCTTATTCCAGCCGAAAAACATCACGGCGATGAACGTACTTTCCAGAAAAAAAGCCATAATTCCTTCGATTGCCAGCGGCGCTCCGAAAATATCGCCGACGAAATAGGAGTAATTCGACCAGTTCGTCCCGAACTCGAATTCGAGGATCAGTCCGGTGGCCACGCCGATCGCGAAATTGATCCCGAAAATGCGCATCCAAAACTTGACCGTCCGTTTCCAGAACGGATCGCCGGTACGGTAGTAAACGGTCTCCATGATGGCGCAGATGAAACCCAGCCCGAGGGTCAGCGGCACGAACAGCCAATGGTAGATGGCCGTCATCGCAAACTGGGCCCGCGACCAATCCACCACCTCCGCCAACTCATTTGCAGTAAGAATCATAATATCAATGATTTGTATTCAACAATCGTTCCATCATATACTCGCTCCGCTCCCGGTCGGTGTCGAATTTCCCCATCACGTCCGGGAAAAAGAACAGCCGCAGGATCGCGAACATGATAAACAGCTTGACGAGGATCACCGCCCACAATGTCCGCCCCAGGCTGGTCATCTCGCGAAAACCATCCCGGTAGAAACGGAAAATACGAACGAACACGTTGCGGCTCATGACGTCTTTGTCTATACGGTTTACCGAAAGTCAAATATATGAATTATTTCGAAATTTCCTATCTTTGTCCGGTAACAGCGAATAATCCAAATGAAAAAGATAAGAACCATCATATTCGACCTGGGCGGCGTACTGATCAATTACAGCATCGAAGCGACCGTCCGCAAATTCGAACAGATCGGCTGTATGAACGCCGCCGAATTCATCAATCCGTACAAACAGTCCGGCGTGCTGCTGCAACTCGAACGCGGGGAGATCCGCCCCGAAGATTTCCACGACGCGATCATCCGGGAAATCGGACGCCCGGTCGACCCGCAGGCGATCGACGACGCGCTGTGCAGTTTCCTGCTCGACCTGCCGCAGTACAAGCTCGACATGCTGCTCGACCTGCGCCGGCAGGGCTACCGGGTCTTCATGCTCAGCAATACGAACCCGATCATGATGCGCTTCATGATGGAACACCGCTTCAAACAACAGGGGCTGACCATCGACGCCTATTTCGACCGGTTGTTCCTCTCTTACCGGATGAAGCTGGTGAAACCGTATCCGGAGATTTACCGGAAAATGATCGACGAATCGGGTATCCTACCTGCCGAAAGCCTGTTCATCGACGACTCCGAAGCCAACATCCGAACGGCCGCTTCGCTGGGATTCAACACCTACCTGGCCGCACAGCACGAAGACTTCCGAAATCTGTTTTCGCAATACGAACCGTTTACCGAAAAATAAAAGTTATGAAAAAGCGCATTTCCCTTGCGGCGGTTGCCGTAGCGGCTGTCGCCTGCTCGTCCGCAGAAAAAACGCCGACAACGCCCGTTCTCACCGATAAGATCGTATTCTGCGAAGCCACGCTGCCGCTGGACGGCAAACTGCTGGTCGGCAGCTTCGGCTCCGACGAGTTCAATCCGCTGAACACCGAGGGTAAAGGCTATATCCTCGAATTCACCGACACGGTTTCGCGGGTGCTGATTCCGGCCGACGGCACGCTGTCGGCGCCCAAGGGACTGCTCGTAAAAGACGATTACCTGTTCATCGCCGACGTCGGCAAAATGGCGGTCTACAACCTCGCCGCGCCGAACGAGAAGCCGAAAATCGTTCCGTTCCCCGAAGGCGAACTGTTTGTCAACGACATGGCCCTGCACGGGAACACCCTTTACGTGACGGTGACCAACACCGGCAGCATCTACGCGCTGAACGTCGCCCGGCCGTCGCAGCTCGACACCGCGGGACTGAAACCCTACGTGACGGTACCCGGAGCGAACGGGATCGTCATCCGGGGCGACACGATGTATATCGCATCGTATCCGCCGGACGGCGTCACCACGCAGGATAACGTGATCTACCGCATCGACAACATATCCACTCCGGTAGCCACCAAGTTGTTCGACCGTCCGGGACAGTACGACGGCCTCGCGCTGAGCGGCGACGGGAGCCGCCTGTATTTCACCAATTGGGTCGATTCGGAAGTCGGCTATTACGATCTCGGAACGGGAAAGACCGAACTGTTGACTCCGGGCGTCGGAATCGAAGGGCCGGCCCGGCTGTCGACCGACGGCAAAAAACTGTACGTTCCCGATCTTCCGGGCAGTAAAGTAGTCGAGATAGACATCCGTTAACGATCTCCGTACGAAAAACGACGCAGGCATCCGGCATCCGCCGCGAAACGCCTGCGTTTTTTACGTTTGCGCTTTCCGGAACGAATGTTCCGGCCCGCCGGCCCGCAGAACCATATCCCGCATGTGAAACGGAAATTCCGCCGGCCGGAGAAAAGGCCGTTTTTAAATTTATTAAATTAATGCCGAAATATTTTTTGCATCAAAAACTTTTTTTTATACCTTTACACAACTATATGTATATAGGTTAAAGGCCTGATAGTTTCAACGACCCGACTTAACTTGCTAACTTTAAAACAAAACCTAAATATTTGAAGCCATTATGGACAGAAGAGAATTCCTCAAGAAATCAATGTTGCTGACCGCCGGAGCCATGGTCGGCGGTTCCCTGTTTTCCGAAGCGACCCTGTCGGCCGCCCAAAGCGGAAGCGCCACCGGGAAGAAAAAAACGATCGGGCTCCAGCTCTATTCGATCGGGGGCGATATGGGCAAAGACGCCGCCGGATCGTTGAAAAAAATATCGGACATGGGTTATTCGGCCGCCGAAACCGCTTCATACGGAGACGGTAAATTCTACGGCCGCACGCCCGCCGAATTCCGCAAGATGGCCGAAGACGTCGGCATCCGGGTCACCGGAGCGCACCTCGGCCGCGGATACGACGCCGGATGGGAAGACTGGTGGAAGCAGGCTTGCGACGCGCAGGCTGCCGTCGGCGGCAAGTACATCGTACTGCCGGGCATCGATTTCGGGAAGACGGAAGCCGATCTGAAAAGAACCTGCGAATACTTCGACAAGGTGGGAGCCATCGCCAATGCCGCCGGCTTGAAATTCGGCTATCACAATCACGCCCACGAATTCAACAAACAGGACGGATACGTGATCGAGAACTACCTGCTCGAACATACCGATCCCGAGAAAGTGATGTTCGAACTGGACGTTTACTGGGCCAGCAAGGGCGGCGTCAACCCGTCGGCTTACATCCAGAAATACGCAGGGCGTTTCCCGCTGTTGCACATCAAGGACGACAATGTCATCGGAGCCAGCCAGACCATCGACTTCGAAGCGATCTTCAATGCCGCCTACAAACAGGGGCTCGAAGCTTACTACGTGGAGATCGAAGCCAACGACATCCCGCCGATGGAGTGCGCCGAAAAGAGCGCCGAATACCTCAGCGCAGCTAAATTCGTTAAATAACCGACATAACCAACCAAACTAAAACCTTTATATCTTATGGCAGAAAAAATATCCCGGAGAGACTTTTTGCGCACGAGCGCAGTCGGCCTGGCCGGACTGACCATCGTTCCGAGTTCCGTTTTCGGTAAAGCGGCCGGACAAACCGCCCCGAGCGACAAACTGAACATCGCGGCCGTCGGTATCGGCGGCATGGGCGCAGCCAACCTGTCGAACATGGAAACGGAGAACATCGTGGCCCTGTGCGACGTGGACTGGCAATATGCGAAAGGAACTTTCGACCGCTATTCGAAAGCCAAACGGTACTGGGATTACCGTAAGATGCTCGACGACATGGGCAAGAGCATCGACGCCGTGCTGGTGGCTACCGCCGACCACACCCACTGTATCGTCGCCGCCGAAGCCATGACCCTCGGCAAGCACGTTTACGTACAGAAACCGCTGACCCATTCGGTTTACGAATCGCGTCTGCTGACCAAACTGGCCAAGAAATACAAAGTAGCTACGCAGATGGGTAATCAGGGCGCGTCGGGAGCCGGCGTACGCCAGGTCTGCGACTGGATCTGGAACGGCGAGATCGGCGAAGTGACCCGCGTGGACACCTTCACCGACCGTCCGATCTGGCCGCAGGGGCTGATGCGCCCGAGCGAAGTGGATCAAATTCCCGAAACGCTGAACTGGGATCTGTTCATCGGACCGGCTCAGATGCGTCCGTACAACAAAATCTATACCCCGTGGAACTGGCGCGGTTGGTGGGACTTCGGCACCGGAGCCCTCGGCGACATGGCCTGCCACATCCTGCACCCGGTATTCAAAGGTCTGCAGTTGGGTTATCCCGACCGCGTACAGGGCAGTTCGACGGCCCTGCTGACCGATTGCGCCCCGAACGCCCAGATGGTGAAATACGTTTTCCCGGCCCGTGCGAAAAAAGAGAAGGTCAACATGCCCGAAGTGGAAGTAACCTGGTACGACGGCGGTCTGACCCCGCCGCGGCCGGCAGGCGTACCGGCAGGCAAATCGCTGAACGACAGCGGCGGCGGCGCTATCTTCTACGGAACGAAAGATACGCTGATCTGCGGTTGCTACGGCGTGAACCCGTGGCTGGTATCCGGCCGCAAACCGGAAGTTCCGAAGATGAACCGCGAAATCACCGCCAGCCATGAACAGGACTGGATCCGCGCCTGCAAAGAGAATCCTCAATCGCGCGTACAGACCTCGTCCGACTTCAGCGAAGCGGGTCCGTTCAACGAAATGGTCGTAATGGGCGTGCTGGCAGTACGTCTGCAGGGCCTGAACCGCGAACTGGAATGGGACGGCGAAAAGATGAAGTTCAAGAACATCGGCGCGAACGAAACGATGCAGATCATGATCGAAGACGGGTTCACGATCCACAACGGGCACCCGACCTTCAACAAACGCTACACCGATCCGTTCAACGCGAAAGAGTTCGCAGACAGATGATCAAGCACAATTACCGCGACGGCTGGGAACTGCCGGCCATGCCCAAGTAATCAACGAATTATTAATTAATACACGAAGACAAGAAAATGAAACGATTAATGTGTGCTATCAGTTGCATGGCCGTTGCCGCAATGGCAGCTTCCTGCGTATCGAATCCGAATAAGAAAGCCGCGGCCGACAGCACGGCCACAGCCCAGACTGCGACGTAGAAGAAGGCTTCGTTGCCATCTTCGACGGCAAAACGTTCGACGGATGGCGCGGCTACAACCGTACCGACGTGCCCTCGGCATGGACCATCGAAGACGGCTGCATCAAGATCAACGAGTCGGGCATGGGCGAAGCCGGCGCCAAGGACGGAGGCGATATCATTTTCGCCAACAAGAAGTTCAAGAACTTCGAACTGGCATTCGACTGGAAAGTCGATAAGGGAGCAAACAGCGGCGTTTTCTACCTGGCTCAGGAGATTCCGAACCAACCGATTTACATCTCCGCTCCGGAATACCAGGTGTTGGACAACGAGAACCATCCCGACGCCAAATTAGGCGTCGACGGCAACCGCCAGTCCGCTTCGCTGTACGACATGATCCCTGCGAAACCGCAGAACTCGAAACCGTTCGGCGAATGGAATACGGCCAAAATCCTCGTATATGACGGAACCGTGGCTCACTTCCAGAACGGTACGCAGGTCGTGGAATACCACTTGTGGACCCCGAAGTGGAAAGAGATGCTCGACAACAGCAAATTCAGCAAGGACAAATGGCCGGAAGCCTACGAACTGCTGCTGAACTGCGGCGGTGAAAACCACGAAGGATACATCGGTCTGCAGGATCACGGCAACAACGTATGGTTCCGCAACATCCGCGTTAAGGAACTGTAAAATCGTCCGCAACCGGCGAAAATTCCGTCGGACTTCGCATATTCGAAAACCGGAACAGTATAGATTACTGTTCCGGTTTTTTATTCCGGTAATAAACAAACCGTTCCTATTTGCGGAAAATTATCGAAAAAGACACGGACGCCCCTTTCCCGCATTTTTTAAAATGCAAAAAAATCATTACTTTGCTATATTAAACGATACTTTCTATCCGACTGATATCGCCGACAGACAGGAAGATACCGTTCATTGCTATTTTAACTCGGACGATAATGCGTATAAGAATATATCTGCTGCTGTGTATTGCGTTGTTGACAGGCGATTGCATACACGGCTCCGCTCGCTCGAAAGACGGTATCCTGGTCATCAGCTCCTATTCCCCGCTGAAAGAAAACGGCAACCACGTCATCGCGTCCCTGGTCGGCGCGCTCCGGGAAGAAACCGACAGGAACCTGTTCGTCGAATACATGGATTGTGAAAATTCGCCCGAACTGGCGGAGTGGAAATCATGGATGAGCTCGATGTTCAGGGCGCACGACGAAACGCCCGAAGCGATCGTGATCCTCGGCGGGGAAGCATGGACGACCTATCGGGAATGCGTCCCCGATACCTGGCGCGACGTTCCGGTCGTCCTGGGATTGGTAAAAAGAGGGTACATCGATTACGTAGCCCGGGAGAAAGAGAAAATAACCGATATACGGCAGATCTCCCCCATCGATTCGACGTTCGACGGTTTCCGGGTGACGGGTTATTATTACGCCGATTATTTCAACGAGAACATCGATTTTATCAAACGGTTGCAACCCGAGGTCACCCGCATCGCATTTTGCTACGACGACCGTTACGCGCACGATTTTTTCGAACCGTACCTGTCGCAACTGGTCGCCTCTCACCCGCCGCTCGAACTGGATTACCTGGTCGGCAGTCGGCTGTCGACCCAGGAACTGCTGAAAAGTATCTTCGCGATGGACAGCAGCTACGCGTTGCTGACCGGAGGATGGTACACCGACCGGAACCGTTACCCGCACGCCTATTCGATGCTTCACAACGAATTGACCCGACATTCGACAAAAAACATGTACCAACTGCAGGAGCAGGATCTGACGGAGGCCAACTACATCGGAGGCTACTTCGTTTCCGGCAAAGAACTCGGCCGGGACATCGCCGGACTGACCTACAGCGTACTGACCGAAGGGATCGAAAACAGCCCGGCATTCGGCCCCACCCCGTCGTCGCCCCGGCATCACGTCAATTACAAAACGCTCCTCAAAATGGGGATCGATCCGTCGCGGCTCCCCGCCGACACGGTACTGCACAACACCGACCCCACGCTGTTGGAGAGATATCCGGTCGAAGTCGCTCTCGTCTGCTGTCTATTGCTGCTACTGACCGCCAGCGCGATCTTCGCGCTGGTCTACCGCAGAAAACGCGAGCAACAATACAAAAAAAACTCGCAGAAAATGCAGCACCTGCTGGAATCGATGCCCAACATGGTCGTCATCTTCGACCGGGAGATGAACATCGTCGATATCCTCAATCCCGACCGGGTCATCATGCTCGGCAAAACGGTCGACGAACTGAAAGGCAACAACCTATACCGTCTGCAAGAAAACTTTCCGACATTTTCCGAAGCGGCGGAAACGTTGATTTCCCATGTAACTTCGACGGAAAAAACGAAACAGGCCCGCGATTTCAGTTACGAAGTCACCACTACCCGGAACGAAACGCTGTACATCGAGGCCCGTTCCGTACCGTTCGAAGACCGCAAGGTGCTGCTTTTCGTCCACGATACGACGACACGGGTCGCGGCCGAGAAAAAAGCGGTCATGCTGAAAGATTTCCTGCAGTCGATCATCCACAGCCTTCCGGTCGGCGTATTCGTAAAGGACGCCAACGACCAGTTCCGCTACCTGTTCTACAACAAAAAAGCGAACGACTTCTACCAAGAGGAAAAGGAGCTCCTGCTGGGTAAGAACGATTACGAACTCGACAGCCCGGTAGCCCGGCAATACCGCGAAGAGGACGAAAAAGCGCTGGAAAGCGAAACGCCGCTGGTGTTCGACCGGGTCATGTACGATAACGAGACGAAATCCTACCGGTTCGGCGTCGCAACCAAATCGAGGCTGATCCGCGACGACGGTTCGCGGTACATCATCACGACCATCGCGGATATGACCGACCTGCATAAAAAGGAGACCGAACTGGACAACATCCGCAACGAACTCTCGATCGCCCTTGATGCGGGATCGCTGTCCGCATGGATTTACGATGTGGAGGAAGCGAAATTCATGTCGCTGTACAGCAACACGCTTTCCGACGGTTCGCCCAATCCGGACGTCATTCAACACATGGCGCATCCGGAAAGCCGCGCCGACCTCGACCAGTTCATGGAAGCCCTGCTTTCGGGCAGGGAGCCGAAGCGCCGGAGCGTATTCCGTTTCATGCGCAACGGACAGTACGGATGGTACGAAACGTACGCCATCGCCCAGAAATCACCCCGTACGGGACGCGTCGTGCGGATCGTCGGAACCGAACGGAACATCAGCGACGAAATCGAGCAGCAACAGAAAAAAGAGGAGTACCGGCTCCAATTGGAGCTGGCATTCGACGCCGCGGGCATTACGCCGTGGTCTTACGACGTCGAGAACGACGAATTTACCTCTCCGAGCGATAAATCGGTACTGTACGGACACCGGTATTCGTTGCAGGAAGCCGTGCAGGTGCTGATGCCCGACGACCGCAGGGCCTCTTTCCTCGAAGCGATCGGGCACCTGATCGACGGCACGACGCAGGCGATCGACGCCGTTTTCCTGTTCAAGCAGGCCTCCGGAAAGCAAGAGTGGTCTCAGATCGCCGCCAAAGCCTTCAAACGCGATTCGAACGGACAGGCCCGGAAAATCGTCGGAACCCGGAAGTACATCACCGAATCGTTCGAAGCGGAAAAAAAGTTGAAAGCCTACAACTTCAAATCGGATCTGGCGATCAAATCGAGCGGCATCGTCCAGTGGGATTACGACGTTCAGACCGGCATCATCTCTTCGCCGAACCAAAATGCATTCCTGCGCGACGGCCTGCCGATCGGAACTTATCTGAAACTGATCCATCCGGAAGATGCGAACCGCTTCAAAGAAGCCCTGCAAGGTATGATCGAGCGGGGAGACGAAACGATTCACCACCAAATTAGAATCAATATCCAACAGGAAGGCGGATATCGTTGGGCGGATATTCACGGCGTAGCTTTCGAACGCGACCCGAACGGACGGATCACCAAGATAACCGGGCTGCGGCGCGATATCACCGACCTGAAAAACATGACGCACGAGTTGATCGTTCTGCGCGACAGGGCCGAGGAAGCGAACCGTCTCAAAACGGCGTTCCTCGCCAACATGAGTCACGAGATACGCACTCCGCTGAACGCGATCGTCGGTTTTTCGAACCTGATCGCCCAAACGCGGAATCCCGAAGAGATCGCCGAATTCTGCAAAATTATCGAAACGAACAACGAACTGTTGCTGCAATTGATCAACGATATCCTCGACCTGTCGAAAATCGAAGCCGGACAGCTCGAGTTCGTCTACTCGGACATCGACATGAACGAACTGTTCCGGAACCTGGAGCAAATTTACCTTTTCCGACTCAAAGGAACGGTGCAATTGATCTGCAACCTGCCCGAACGAACGTTCGTCACCCATTCGGAAAGGAACCGGCTCACGCAGGTCGTGTCGAACTTCCTGAGCAACGCCTGTAAGTTCACGACGGAAGGATCGATCACGATGGGATACGAATGCTCCGACGGTCTCATCCGTTGTTTCGTCACGGATACGGGCAAGGGCATCGCCCCGGAAAATCTTCCTCACGTATTCGAACGGTTCGCCAAGTTCGACGCTTTCATTCAGGGAACGGGATTGGGGCTTTCTATCTGTAAAACGATCATCGACAAACTGGGAGGCGAAATCGGCGTCGAATCCGAGGAGGGAAAAGGGACGACTTTCTGGTTTACGATTCCGCCCCGGCCGCCCGAAGGCGGAGACCCGGAAACGATCGCGGATCTCTGACCGGTCAAAAATACGAACCCCGGCCGATTTTTCCGGCGGAACCGATTTATGGTATGAAAATAGCAGTTTTGCGACTGTAATGTTTCGGCGGCCCGGCCGCCCAACGAATAAACGACATAAAAAACAATACGATGGAAAAAATTGCCAAACGACTGACCGATCTGATCGGCAACACTCCGCTGCTCGAACTGAACCAATACGGCAGCAAACACGACCTTCCCGCCCGGATCATTGCAAAACTCGAATATTTCAATCCGGCCGGCAGCGTGAAAGACCGCATAGCGTTGGCCATGATCGACGACGCAGAGAAAAAAGGCCTGCTCAAACCGGGCAGCGTCATCATCGAGCCGACCAGCGGCAACACCGGAGTCGGCCTGGCGCTCGTCTCCGCCGTTCGCAAATACCGGTTGATCCTGACGATGCCCGACACGATGAGCGTCGAACGCAGAAACCTGCTGAAAGCCCTTGGCGCGGAGATCGTCCTGACGCCGGGGGCCGAAGGCATGAAAGGAGCCATCGCAAAAGCCGAAGCGCTGAAAGCGGAGCATCCGGGGGCGATCATCCTGCAACAATTCGAAAACCCGGCCAATCCGGCTGTCCACGTCGCCACGACCGGCGAAGAGATCTGGCGCGACACGGACGGAAAGGTAGACCTGTTCGTCGCCGGAGTCGGAACGGGCGGAACCGTCAGCGGTGTCGGGAAAGCGTTGAAGAAGCACAATCCGGCCGTCCGGATCGTGGCGGTCGAACCGCAGGACTCACCGGTACTCTCCGGCGGAAAGCCCGGCCCGCACAAAATACAGGGCATCGGGGCCGGATTCGTCCCCAAAATTTACGATGCTGGCGTAGTGGATGAAATAATCCCCGTAAGCAACGACGATGCGATCCGCACCAGCCGCGAGCTGGCCGCCGAAGAAGGACTGCTCGTCGGCATATCGGCCGGAGCGGCGGCGGCGGCGGCGACGCAACTCGCTCTGCGGCCCGAAAACAAAGGGAAAAACATCGTCGTCCTGCTGCCGGACACCGGCGAACGCTACCTGTCGACCCTACTCTACGCATTCGACGAATATCCGCTGTAAAACACGGCTGACGCCGGCTCTGGCCAGGAGTTCGAAAAAAGATTCCGCCGCCTTTCCGGAACGCCTTAAAATTGATGTAACAGCCTAATAAATAGGGCTGTTACATTTTTTATAATAGGACGAGGTAACGAAAAAGCAACGGTTCTATTTTCCGTGTTTTGCTTTTGGATTCACACTATCAAACAACTGATAATAAGGCAATAAAACACTTCGAGAACAGCAAATTCTGGAGCTCTTCTATTCAGTTCAGACCTTAATCATATTTTTCTCCAATGCTTCCGGCTTTAGTAGCTTGCTGTGCAGTACCGATTTACAAACGACGAACAGTCTCTATGAAAAGTGTAGTTTATCATAAAACAGGTGAAAATTCCGCATCCGTCCAGTCATCTCCTCTCGGAGCGAAATAAACCTTCCATTATGTATTAAGTATCTACGATGATTTTTTGTTCGTTTTCATTTGTATTTGTTTTACGCAATAGCGTCAGTAAAACGTCAGTAATAAAAAAATAAGAATAAAAAACAGGTTAGAAACCTAATCTAACCTGTTGATTTTTAACTTGTCGGGGTGAAAGGATTCGAACCTTCGACCACACGCCCCCCAGACGTGTACTCTAACCGGGCTGAGCTACACCCCGTAGCCGTAAAAGCAGTGCAAATGTAGCATAAAAAAGTCATTCTGCAAAACTTTTACACGTCATTTTCCACGGCAGGCGTTTTCAAACGTTCCACAAATAGATTAAAAGTCATTTCCCCCCTTATCCGAGATCTCCACGGCTTCACTTCCCGACGCCGAACCGACCGGCCGTAGCGTAAATACGATATAGAAACGATGCTTTTATTTGTTCTGTCCGAATCCTTTTACCGATATCCTGACAGGCAGATCGTACCCCTCCGCAATCAAATCGGCCTCCTGCTCGAAGTGCCCCGGAACGACCGGGTGTACGCGCAAACGCACCGAAGCCGTATCGCCGGGAGCCAGCGGACGGGGACGCAGACTCACTACCGACAGGCAGCCGCAGGTCGTTTCGATCCGGTCGATCTGCAAAGGCTCCGTACCGGCGTTTCTGTAAACCACGTTAAACACGGTATCCCGGCTGATCGGGAACTTCCCCAAGTCGATCAACGTATCGGTTTCGATCTCCGGAGACGCGGACGCCGCACCGTTCCCGCATCCCGGCCAGCCCAGACACACCCCGGCAATCCCCAAAAGAGAACATGCGATTTTCACCGTTTTCATCAGATACTGTCCAAAGGATAATAAACGATAACCGGATTGTCGTTTTCTTCGGTCGAATCAACGATCTCGCGGATCCGGGAATCGGAATAAATCGGGTCGCCGTCCATCTTCGCCCGGTCGATCCCCGCAATCTCGTAAGCGGGGATGCAACTTACCAACGCATTTTCGGTAGCCGTGCAAAAAGTTTTCCGCCCGGGATAAAACAGACTGCTCCCCCACGTCCCCGCCGGGGAGTAATGAATGGCCCGGCGGGTCTTCAGATCCCAAATCAGGTAATTGACGGCATGGAATGTAATCTCTTTCAATTCGTTATTCAAATAATACGTTCCTGTTCCTCGATAGATGTGATATTCCGCACAACCGAACTTCTCGGTCAACCAGACCCGTTCGATTCCGCTGGAATAACCTTTTTTTTGAGCCTTACTGACCACTTCCGGATAATAATCATAGGGACCGCCATCGTCAATCGCCTTTTGAGGGAACGCTTGTTTACCGGTCTGTATTACATACAAAGGGTCTACGCGTCCGTCGTGCCATGTGTATAATGTATCGTTCAGGACGGAAGTCATCAAGAACATACCGTTGTTTTTAGCCATCGACGGTTGCGCTACTCCGCATGACGTCGCACCTGTCACCCGATAAGGCAACGCATAATCCCGAAACGCGTAATTACCCGCCTTAAATACCCCGTATTCATTAGGATAATCCTGAGCATTCGTGAATAGTACGACCAGGTTCTGATCGTCGGCCAGAGACATATCCTTGATAAAATCCATCTCCTCGTCATAACCGACCTTTTCGAGCAATTTTCCATCGAAGCCGTAACGGAAGACCTTTTTACGCAAAATATCATATACGCCTATAAACTCGCCTTGATCGTCGACATAGAAAGCCCCCATACTCAACTGTTCTTGGGGACCTCTGCCGATCTGCCCGATCCGATTTCTGAATGCGCCGGTCGAATCGAAAACCAAAGTACGTTTGTCATCCTGAACGACAATAAAGTTTTTATGGACGGCAACCTTTTGGATTTGACCGATCAGACAATCGTCCGAGGTCTCTAATTTCACAAATCTCCATCTATCGGGAAGACTGTCTTTCAAAAACGGATTTTTTACCGGACAATCTTTCGTACGGAAGACCGTCACCCCGGAAAGAATCCGATCGTTCGGTTGACTACATCCTACTGCTAATAATATTAAAACCAATACGGCATACTTCACAATAACAATCTCTTTTAATTTAGAGTTTCCGACCAACTCAGTCATTCTTCAAAAAAACATGCGATTTTCACCGTTTTCATCAGATACTGTCCAAAGGATAATAAACGATAACCGGATTGTCGTTCTCTTCGGTCGAATCAACGATCTCGCGGATCCGGGAATCGGAATAAATCGGGTCGCCGTCCATCTTCGCCCGGTCGATCCCCGCAATCTCGTAAGCGGGGATGCAACTCACCAACTCATTTTCGGTAGCCGTGCAAAAATTTTTTTGGCCGGGATAAAACAAGTTGATGCCCCACGTCCCCGCCGGGGAGTAATGAATGGCCCGATGGGTCTTCAGATCCCAAATCAGGTAATTGACGGCATGAAATATCATTTCGTGCAATTGGTTATTCATATAAAATGACCCTGTCCCTCGATAGATGTGATATTCCACACAACCGAACTTCTCGGTCAACCAGACCCGTTCAATTCCGCTGGAATAACCTTCCCGTTGGGCTTTGTCAACCACTTTCTGATAGCAGGTGTAAGGCCCTCCGTTATCTATCAGTTTCTGCGGAATCGTTTTTTTGCCTGTTTTAACCAACAGCGAAGGCACCAGTTTTCCCTGCGAAAAAGCGTACAGAGTATCCGACAAAACGGCTGTGACCATAAGAGTCGCGTCGTTTTTACCGAAAGAGGGTCTCGCCACGTCGGACGCTATTTCACTCATGACACGAAAAGGCAATGCGTAAGAACGGAACGCATAGTTCCGTTCTTTGAAACCGCATATTCATTGGGATAATCATTGGCATTCCTGAATTGAACGACTACATGCTTATCGTCGGCTTTGCATAGATCCGCAATAAAATCCAACTCTTTATCGCAATCGACCTTCTCGATCAAATCGCCGTCGAAAGCATAACGGAAAATTTTGTGCAGCAAAGCATCGTAAATACCTACGAATTCCCGTTCTTTATCCACATAAAAAGCGTCGATACTCAACTGTTCTTTGGGGCCTCTTCCTTTTTGCCCGATCCGATTTCGGAATACTCCCGCGGAATCGAAGACGAAAACATGCTGATCATCCTGAATAAAGATAAGATCCTTACAAATAGCAACTTTTTTGATCTGCCCGATAAGGCAGCTATCGCTGGTTTCAAGCTTTACGAAACGCCATTTATGCGGAACGCTGTCTTTCAGAAAAGGATTTTTAACAGGACATTCCGCTACATCAATAACGCTGACCTCCAATAAGCCTGTTTTTACTGAATCACTACATCCGAGTAAAAACAGGCTCACGATGATAAGAAATTGTTTCATTAATTTATGAATTATAATTCCTGTATTACACTCAAATGTGATTTAGCACAGCAGTTATTATCTTTAGAAGGACATATTCCATAACGCACTGTTTTAGTAACACCGACTCTTCCATCTCCGGAAATGGGAAAATCTATTCCTCCAATAGTAACGACAATTGTTCCATCCCCACTTAAGTAAGTAGTTACTTCTGTAGGCTTGGAATAATCTTCCACGGCATCACGCACGTATGTAAAAATATCACAATCATCCACCCCTTCATCTCCACTCAACGCTTCGACATTGGCAAGCAGCAGATCCGAAGAAGCGGAATTGCCCTGAAAATAAACGGTCGCAGAAAAAGCGACAACCTGCCTTTTTAATCGCCGCTCACAAACATCGCCCGTTACACGATCTGCTGCGTCCGCTGGATGACCATGTCCTGCCACTCTTTGCAGAGCGTCGTGAAACGGGCCGACCATCCGGCTACGCGCACCGGCAGGTTCGGGTACTTCTCCGGATGCATCTGCGCGTCGATCAGCGTCGCCGAATCGACTACGTCGATGTGCATGTAGAAACCGCCCTTCTCGCGGAACGTCTTGGCCAGCGCGACCAGCGCGGCGATCCCGTTCTCGTCCTTGACCGAATCGGGCAGGACTTTCAGTTCGACCGTAGCGCCGTTCGGACAGCGGGTGAAATCGAGTTTGCAGTACGAATTCAGCACGGCCGTCGGCCCCTTGCGGTCGCTGCCGGGCGTCGGCGAACAGTTCGTCGCCAGGATATCCCCGACGCGGCTGCCTTCGGGTGTCGCCCGCCGCGCCATCCGCCAGTCGATCTCGCGACCGAACGTACTGATTCCGCACGGACGTTTCAGTCCGTTGCGCTCCTTGACCCGGCCGACGATCGAGGTATAGTCGTCGAACACCCGTTTCATCATATCGTCGGCCTCGGCGTGGTCGTTGCCATAAAACGTAAAACGGTTCTGCACCAGTCGCCGCAGGCCCTCGTTGCCCTCCCAGTTGTGACGAAGGATATTGACGAAATGGTTCAGCCCGATGTAATTTTCTTCGAAAACCAGCTTTTTCAGCACCAGCAGGCTGTTGGCCGTATCGCTGACTCCGCCGTAGTGGATACCGTTGACCGTATATTTCGGGCCGCGCTCGTAATAACCGCGTCCCTTCTCGATGCATCCTTCGACGAACATCGACACCAGCGGATTGGGGTTGTTCGGATCGTTCCAACTGCCGTCCAGCGCTTTTTGCAGATTGTCGATCTCCCGGCCGAGTTCCGCCGTAAAACGGCCGTAGACCGTTTCGAAATCGTCCGCTTCGAGCGGAACGTCCTTATCGAGGTTCAGTGCGCGGAACAACGGCTGCATCATGTCGCAAGGCGAATAGATGAACGCCGTCTTGCCCGGAATGATCGCTTCCCAGCAACCGTCGTTGGTAAACTCGCGAGCTTCTTCGAGCGGATAGCCGAACTGCACCAACCCGTCGATCACGGTATTCTCGTTGTACATCGAAACGATCCCGCCGCCGAAACGTTGCACCTCGGCAATCCGGCGGAACAGTTTCTCGGGCGTATGGTCGCCGATACGCACGGCGATCGGATAATCGCTGATATGCAACTCTTCGACGACATCCAGGACGAGGTAGGTAATCGGATTGGTCACTTCGTTCCCGTCCTTGTCGATCCCGCCGAGGATAATGTTCTGATAGAACTGGGCATCCCCCGAACCGTTGAATTCGCCGATCCACTCGGTTCCTTTGATCCAAAAATGGGCGATCAGTTCGCGGGCTTCGTCCAGCGTGATCTTCCCTTTCTGCAGGTCGGCCTCCAGATAAGGCCACAACATCTGGTCGAAACGCCCGATCCCCGACCAGTTGCCCATCAACCGGTGAAAAGCGTACAGCGACCATAGCGACTGCACCGCTTCGCGGAAGTTACGCGGCGGATTCTCGGGGACGTTTTCGAGCGTATCGATGATATTCTGGTAAAACCGGCGTTCGCTGTCCGGCGCATTCCCTTTCATCTCCTTGAGCAGAGCGATGTTGCGCTGCTGCCACAGCGCAGCGGCATCGAGAGTCATCAGCATGGATTCGAGCAGGTCGGTTCCGTGCGAATCCAGCCCGCCCCGGCTCAGCCGTTCGTCGATCTCGGCCCGCAGCCCCTTATACCCCTGGTGCAACACTTTGGCGAATCCGACGGTAGTATGGCTGACCGAGCCCATGTTCAGCGCCGGAATGCGGTGTTGCGCCGCTTCGCGCAGCGTGGCCGACCCGACGATCAGTTCGCCCGGCAGAATACGCAACGGAGCATTCCGCGCCACGCTCAGAGCCGCATAGCCGTATTTGCGGTTATTCGACAATTTTTCATCGCGCCCTTCGGGAAATTCCCAGTCGACGGTAGGCATGTTGCGGCCGTGCTGACCGGACAGCCCCATTTGCGCCAAGTGGTGCGTGATATCGCTGAGACGTTTCGGCGATTCGGGATGCCACGCCTGCCCCCAGTTATAGAGATGTTCGCCCGGTTCGGACAAGGCTTTCGCCGGCGCGCTTCCGGCAAACACTTTTTCATTGAGTCCCACAAACAGGGCGCACAATCCGAGCGACGAGCGTTTCAGAAATTCGCTTCGCGAAATGCGTTCTTGATTGTTCATCGTATTTCAGGTTTATAGGTTTTAGCGTCAATTCTTACGCGGCAATTCCCGCCCCCATTCAAACGCACACCGCCTTTTGGCGAAGTTAATAATTAAAATACGGAAATGCAATACATTATTCTGTCTCCGTCCGATCTTTTTCCGGGGCGGACCGCCCGTCTCCCACAGCTTCTTCCTGCACAGATCGCGCGGCCGGCCGCACTCCCGTCCCTGCCCCGCGACTTCTCCGGCCGAAAACGGAAAGCGGAGAAAACTTCCGCATGGAAATTTTCTCCGCTTTCGGTACAGGGAAACCGCCGGCCGTTATTTGACGGCGATCTCCTTCACCTTCTTCGCTTCGACGGCTTCCTGTTTTTTCGGAATGTCGATGGTCAGCACGCCGTTCTGCACTTTCGCGTCGATCTTATCTTTTTCGACGTTCTCCGGCAGGATCATCACCTGCTGGAAACGACTGTACGAAAATTCGCGACGCAGGTACCTGCCCTTCTTGTCCTCGTCCTTGTGTTCTTCTTTTTTCTCCATCGAAACGACCAACTGGTTATCGGCGTCGATTTTCACCGAAAAATCATCCTTGGTCATTCCCGGCGCAGCAGTTCGACTTTATAATCCGTGTCCGATTCGATGATGTTGATGGCCGGCGAAGCGCTGTTGGCTTTTTCGATCCATTCGTTCCCGAAGAAATCGTTGAAAATTCCCGGTAACCAATTCTGAGATTTTTTTACAGGCATCATAGTTTTGTCCTCCCAAATATTTTAAATTATTAAACATTCTTTTAAACCTTACCCGGGCTCTCTCTTCCCGGTTCCGGAAAGAAAATACTCAAAATATATGCCACGCATACCAAACAAAAAGCCACAGGACGCTGCCCGAACGGCTATGTCCTGTGACTCTGTAAATTAAAAAAAAACGAATGCCCGGCGCCGGAATCCAAACAAGTTGTCAACTTGTCACGCATCTATGAAAAAATGTCCGGAACAATGTCATTTTTTCACTGACAATCAACTAATTGCCAACAACATCATGTCATACAAATCAAATCCCCGTAATTTTTTTAATCTCACTCAGTTTATTGAGCGCTTCGAGCGGCGTCAGCGAATTGATATCCAGCCCCCGGATCTCGTCCCGGATTTGCTTGAGCACCGGATCGTCCAACTGGAACATACTGAGCTGTATGCCGTTGCTTCCATACTGGGCGACCGTGGGAGCTTTCTTCTTATTGTCCTTGAGCTTGCCCCGGTGGGCCGACTCCATATCGTTCAGTATCCGGGCGGCCCGCTCGGTCACCTGCCCCGGCATCCCGGCCATTTTCGCCACATGGATACCGAACGAGTGCTCCGTACCGCCGCGCACCAGTTTCCGCAGGAAGATCACCTTGCGGTTCACCTCTTTGACCGACACGTTGTAGTTTTTCACCCGTTCGTACAACTCTTCCATCTCGTTCAGTTCGTGATAGTGCGTCGCGAACAGCGTCTTCGCCCGCGCCGTCGGATGCTGGTGAATGTACTCGACCATCGCCCAGGCGATCGAGATCCCGTCGTAGGTACTCGTCCCGCGTCCGATCTCGTCGAGCAGCACCAGGCTGCGCTCCGAAATATTATTCAGGATGCTGGCCGACTCGAGCATCTCGACCATGAACGTCGATTCGCCCTGCGAAATGTTGTCCGAAGCGCCCACCCGCGTGAAGATCTTGTCCACGATCCCGATACGGGCCTCTTTCGCCGGCACGTAGCATCCCATCTGCGCCATCAGTACGATCAGCGCCGTCTGCCGCAGCAGCGCCGACTTACCGGACATGTTGGGGCCGGTAATGATGATGATCTGCTGCGACGAGTCGTCGAGCAGCACGTCGTTCGGAACGTACTCCTCGCCCACTTTCATCAGCGTCTCGATCACCGGGTGACGCCCTTCGCGGATGTCGAGAACCGACGAATCGTTGACATCGGGCCGGCAATAGTTCCGTTCGACGGCCAGCGACGCGAACGACAGCAGACAGTCGATCCGCGCGATCGCCGAAGCGTTTACCTGGATCTGCGCGGTATACTGCGCCAGTTCGGCCAGCAGCGCCGCAAACAACTCCTGCTCAAGCACCAGGATACGGCTCTCGGCTCCGAGAATCTTCTCCTCGTACTCCTTGAGTTCCGACGTGATATAGCGTTCGGCTCCGGTCAGCGTCTGCTTGCGTATCCACGATTGCGGCACCTTGTCCTTGTGGGTATTGCGCACTTCGATGTAGTAACCGAACACGTTGTTGAAGCTGATCTTCAGCGACGGGATGCCGGTCGCTTCGCTCTCGCGCTGCTGGATACCGGCGAGAATCTCTTTACCGTGCGCCGCGACGTTACGCAGGTCGTCCAGCTCGATGTTGACGCCCGAAGCGATGACGCCCCCCTTCTGGATCTGGTTCGACGGATCGGGATAGACCTCCCGCTCGATCCGGTCGCGCACCTGCAGGCACAGGTCGAGCTTGTCGGCCAGCTCCCGCAACGGCTCCGCCCCGGAGCGTTCCAGCGTATTTTTGATCTTTTCGACGGCAAAAAGGGCATTTTTGAGCTGCACCACCTCGCGCGGGGTCACCCTCCCTACGGCGATCCGCGAGATGATCCGTTCCAGATCTCCGACCACGCCGACGGCTCCGGCAAGCGTTTCGCGCAGCGCGGCGTCGCCGATAAACAACGACACGATGTCCAGCCGGCGGTTGATCTGCCGCAGATCCTTCAGCGGCAGCGATATCCAGCGACGCAACATCCGCGCGCCCATCGGCGACGAAGTCCGGTCGAGCACATCGAACAGCGAACGGCCCTCCTCGCCGCCGTTGGCCGAAAACAGTTCGAGATTCCGAATCGAAAACTTGTCGATCCACACGAAGCGGTCCTCGTCGATCCGCGCGATGGACGATATGTGTTTGGTATCGCGGTGCTCGGTAAATTCGAGGTAATAAAGAATGGCTCCTGCCGCCACGATGGCTTCCGGCATCCGGTCGATGCCGAATCCCTTCAGCGAAGCGGTGCCGAACTGGGTTTGCAACTTCTCCCTGCCGGCATCTTCGGCGAACATCCACGGGTCAAGCCGGTAGGTATAGTACCGCGATCCGAAAGCTTCCGTAAATTCGGCTTCGCACCCTTTCTGGTAAATGATCTCTTTCGGCGACAGGTTGGCCAACAGTTTGTCGACATACTTGTCGTCGCCTTCGGCCGCATAAAATTCGCCGGTCGAAATATCCAGAAACGCCACGCCGGTGCGCTTCTTACCGAAAAAAACCGATGCGAGAAAAGTATTTTCCTTGCAGTTCAACACGTTGTCGCTATACGACACGCCCGGCGTAACCAATTCGATCACGCCGCGCTTGACGATCTTCTTCGTGGTTTTCGGGTCCTCGAGCTGCTCGCAAATCGCTACCCGTTCGCCGGCACGCACCAATTTCGGCAGGTAGGTGTCGATGGCATGGTACGGAAACCCGGCCAGCTCGACGAACGAAGCCGAGCCGTTGGCCCGGCGCGTCAACGTAATGCCCAGTATCCGGCTGGCCCGGATCGCATCCTCGCCGAAAGTTTCATAAAAATCGCCCACCCGGAACAGCAGGATGGCGTCGCCGTGCACCGCTTTCACGCCGTAGTACTGTTTCATCAGCGGCGTCTCGACGTATTTGGTCTCTTTGGTTTTCTCTTTTGCCAAGGTTCTTCTATATTTTATTGGATCGATCGGACGGTAAAATTAGCTATTTTCCGTCAAAAAATCGCTCGTCGAAATTGATAAAGTACAATTTTTCGGTCGCCCGTGTGATCGCCGTATAGAGCCACCGCAGCAGGTCGCGGCTGATCTGTTCGTCGCCGAACAGCATTTTATCGACGAAAACGCAGCGCCACTGCCCGCCCTGCGCCTTGTGACACGTCACCGCATAGGCGAACTTCACTTGCATCGCATTGAAGTAAGGATTCTCGCGCACCTGTTTATAGCGCTTCGCCTTCGACGGAACGTCGGCGTAATCCTCCGCTACCGCGAAAAACAACCGGCTGCCCTGCTCGCGCGTCAGCGACGGAGAATCGCTGCCGAGCGTGTCGAGCAAAATCTTACACTCCAGTTCCAGATCGTCGTAATCCGGGAACGACAACCGGGCCTGCGCGAAACGGAACCCGTAAAAATCTTCGAACTTGCGGATGCGTCTCAGCAGCGCGGTATCCCCGTTGGCGATAAAATCGACGCTGCACTCCTCCTCGCGTCCGGTATAGTGGTAATTGTTTTTGACCACCATCAGCATATCGCCCGAACCGATCTCTTCCTCGGCGAACAGTACGTGCCGGCGGATCGCCTCGTTAAAACGGTTGGCCCGTTTATTCGACCGCGTGATGACGATCGTCTCTTCCATGCCGTACCTGTCGTAAGCGCCCTGGATCGCCTCAAGGATATCCCCGCCGTCGACGGCCTCCACATCGTCGAACGAAGTGTCGAAAAGCGGAATATCGATAATCCCGGCTTCCAGCATACACCTCACGAGCGTTGCATTGAACAGAATGCCGGAATCGGCCTCCTGCCGCACCACGTCGTCCAGCAGAGCGGCTTCGGCCGTCCCGTACACGCTCATTTTCTGCGGATCGAGCGCCGGACTGCCGTCGTGACCCACCGGGGGCAACTGCGCGCTGTCGCCGACGACGATCAGCCGGCAGTCGCAGCCCTTGCGGATGTAGGCGATCAGGTCTTCGAGCAACTGCCCGGAGCCGAATATCGAACCGTCGGACGAATAATTGGACAGCATCGACGCCTCGTCGACGATAAATACGGCCCCCTTCTCTTTATTATAGTCGAGCGAAAAGGAAGCGTCCTCGGAAGCCAGCGATTTCTGCCGGTAAATCTTCTTATGGATGGTGTAGGCTTTCGCTCCGGCGTAACGGCTCATCACCTTGGCAGCCCGCCCCGTAGGCGCCAGCAGGATCGTCCTGACCCGAAGTCCGGACAAGGTTTTCACCAACGCGGCGATCAGCGAAGTCTTTCCCGTTCCGGCGTATCCGTTCAGAATAAAAATCCGATCCTGCGCATCGCCGCAGAGGAACCCGCCGAGGCGATCGATCGCATTTTTCTGCGCGGGAGTTGGCTCGAATGCGAAATTCTCGTAAATTTGGGAGGCGATATGTTCTGCTAACATGGGCGTTATTGAGTTGCGGACGACACAACGGCCGGAGTATCCGGACTTTCGGATAACGGCCGGCCGACCGTTACAAATTTACGTCAATATTTCCGGGGTTGAAAACGATTTTTCCGGATTTATTCCGGCGGCACAGTCGAAAACCGGTATTTTAAAACGATGAAATTACACGAACGATGGAAACGACCGACGCGCCCGACAGGCTGCTGATCCAGTTTTCGGACGGAAGGTTCGCCTTCTGCCCGGTGTCCGGCGGAAAGATCGGAACGCTGGCGTCCTACCCGCTGCCGCACGGCGAAAAACAGGCCGACGCGCTGCGGTCGCTGCTGCGACAGAAAGCGCTGCAATGCCCGGAAGGCGGGGCGACCGTATTGTACGACACCGACCGGGTTTGCCTGATCCCGGCCGAATATTACCGGGAGGAAGACGCCGAGCGGTACATGACCCTGTCCGGCATTCCAGGCGAAGCGGAACGCCGCACGGTCGCCACCGCGCCGCGCGACGGAAAGATCGCGCTGATAAGCATCGCACGCACAGTATACGACTGCCTGCATTCGGCTTACGGAGATCGGCTCGCTTATACGCATCCGCTGCTCGAAAGCGCAGTCCGGCACGCCCGGAAACCGCTGCTTGCGGCGGCGCTGACCCGCAGCTTCGTTCACCTGTCGGCCTACGACGGGGGGCTGTTATTCGCCGAAACCCTGCCGCGCCACAGCGACGCCGACCTGCTTTATTACCTCGGCGCCCTGACAAAAATATATGCCGGAACGAATTTCCGGATCGAAATTTCCGGGACGGACGCCCCTCAACTGCGCCGCGCCGCGGCCCGTTATTTCCGCCATACGCGGCTTTTCCGCCCGTCCGTAAACCGATCTGTCGCAGGCAGCGAAAACGTATGCGACTTCACCCATCTGATCCGTCTGAACCATGAGAATCATTAGCGGCATCCACCGGGGCCGGGTTATCCAGCCTCCCAAGAACTTGCGCGCGCGGCCTACCACCGATTTCGCCAAGGAGAACCTTTTCAACGTACTGAACAGCCGCCTGGAGATCGAAGGACTCGACGTACTGGATCTTTTTTCGGGAACCGGTTCGATCAGCTACGAATTCGCCTCGCGCGGAGCGGCTTCCGTCGTATCGGTCGAAATCAACGCCGTGCACCACCAATATATCCGCAACACGGCCAAAAGTTTCGGTTTTACGAATATCCATCCGGTAAAAGCCAATGCGTTTCTTTACCTGAAAAGCTGCGCCAAACAGTTCGACATCATCTTCGCCGATCCGCCTTACGACATCGAAGGGAGCGAGACGATCCCCGCCGCCGTCTTCGACCGGAACCTGCTCAGGGAGGGGGGATGGCTGATTCTGGAGCACTCTAAGAACCTGGATGTAAGCCGTTATCCGGGTTTCGCGGAGAGCCGCAGTTACGGAAGCGTACATTTTTCGATTTTCAAACGCGACTGACGGCTGGCTGAAAAATTCCTGATTTTTTTCGAAAAATTTTGGAGAATCGAAAAATTACATTACATTTGCAACGCAATCAGGGAACAAGATTGCACATCAGTACGGTGTGGTAGTTCAGCTGGTTAGAATGCCTGCCTGTCACGCAGGAGGTCGCGAGTTCGAGTCTCGTCCATACCGCAAAAAGCGTCCTTACGGGGCGCTTTTTGTTTTTATTTCTGTCGTAAATATTCTGACATAGAGTTTTAAAGACAAGTTACGACTCCCTAAATTCCCGGCTCCGCAAAAAGGAAGAATCCCTGTAAAATCATTATAATTTGTTTCTGATTTCTACTTAGAAGCCTAAAACCGCGAAGAGGAATCCAGCAGTGGATTCCTCTTCGCAACAGATATCAACGACGCATCGCTATTCGCCGGCAGCGGGAGCCGCCATTTGCGTAGCGACGCTTTTGCTACGCTCGATGGATTGCAGCGCCAGGTAATTGTCCCCGTATTTTTCGAGGTTATCGATCTCCGTTTCGTACTGGTCGAGGTGCACCTCTTCCTCGCCGACCAGGGCTTCGAACATTTTCTTGGTCACCGAATCGGCGTTCGCCCCGCACTCGTTGGCCCAGTTGTTATAATCGTCCACGCTGCCGGTTTCCATTTCAGCCGCTTTTTTCAGCATCTCCTTCACGCAGTGGATTTTTTCGACCGAACCGGACGGGGTCATCTCCACCTCTCCTTTGAGGAACAGAATCCGTTCGGCCAGGCGTTCCACATGCAGCATTTCGTGGATCGCAGTGCGTTTGAACAGATTGGAAAGCAGGTCGTACCCGTAATCGTCGCAACGGAAGTGAAAATACATATACTGGTTTACAGCCAACAGTTCGTCGGACACGGCTTTGTTCAGCAATTCGATGCTTTTTTCTTTTTTTACTCATAATCAATAATTTTTACATTGAAACATAATTCTAAAAGTACGGGTTTCCCATCAGAATAACAAATTTTTCAGCACTTTTAACGTCCGGAACGATCCGTTTCCGTCAAAAACCTCCGAAATACGCATTTTACGCCTTCCGCATCCGGAAATATTCCGAAAAATACAGATGCAAAAAACCTGAGACGGACTCTTCGGAAAAAATCCGGGTACAAAAAAACGGAATGGGCGGACGGTTTATCCGATAATTTTTTTTACCTTTATCCTTATCTATCGAACATTCGAACCCTTAATGAACCGAACTATGAATACCCGTACTTTCCGTTTCGCGCACGGCGCCGACCGCACTGCGCGATTAATTTTGTCGCTCTGCACCGTCCTGTGGCTGTCGTCCTGCTCGCAGCGCGAAGGACTGCAAATCACGGCCAATGTTCAACAAATCGACATGGGACGCACCGTGCAGATCGAAGCGAGCTACACGCCTTCGCAGGGCGATTCCGTCCGGGAAGTGATTCTGATGCCATACGTCAACGGACGCAGGTGGGGATCGCACGAATTTCCGGACAGCAACGGCAGGGCGCTGTTGCTGCTGCCGTTGCCAAACGTCGGCACGGCCGAAATCGAGGTGGTGGCCGTACCGCGCGACACGTCGCTGTGGTGCGGGCTGAAAGATTACAGGCCCTACCTGACCGGCAGGCCGATGCCGAACGCCGGACTGCATTCCAATAAAATCGACGTCGACGTCCGCCGCCGCGACATTCCGCAGCGACCGGAACATCCGACCGCATTCGTATCGCAATGGGAGCCGTGGTTCGCTCCGGGCAGCATGTGGACGACGGCTCAGGCCGTTCCGCTGGTCGGCTTTTACGACTTTACCGATCCCGACGTGATCCGTCAGCACCTGCTGTGGCTGATGGATTCGGGCGCCGACGCCGTGTTGTTCGACTGGTCGAACCATATCTGGGATTGCAAGCACTGGGACGAACGCGGCGACGGAGTGAACGCCATCGTGCACAACACCGAACTGGCGCTCGAAGTGATGACCGACATGCGCGACGAGGGTCTTCCCGTTCCGCAGGCGATCATCATGCCGGGCCTGAGCAACGGCCCCCCGGCGACGATGGAAGCGCTGAACGAAGAGCTGAACTGGATCTACCAATACATGGTGCGCAATCCCCGCTTCAAAGGATTGTGGTACGAATACGACGGAAAACCGTTAACCGTCATTCTGGATACGGGAGCCATGGGCGTCAAGGAGGGCAAGACCGAAACGGCCTTCCGCGTTCCGTTCTTCAAGCAGACGCTCGGATGGACGGCCGAACAGATCGACGACCTGCGCCGACGAAATCCTCCGGTAGACAGCTCGCGCTTTACGATCCGCTGGATGTCGTCGCAAAACCAACTGACCGGACACGATAAGTTGGGGTATTGGAGCTGGATGGACGGTTCGCTGAAACCGACCGTGACCTATAAAGGAGACGTGGCCGAATGCACGACGGTCAATCCGGCCTGTTTCGCCGAAAACGGCTGGAAAGCGCCCGAAGCATGGGGCCGCCGGGACGGATGGACATACCTCGAATCGTTCAAAACCGCCCTCGAACACCGTCCGCGCATGGTAATGTTGCACCAATTCAACGAATTTACCGGTCAGGGATCGCACGGGTACGGGCCGGACAAGGATATTTTCGTGGACAGTTACAGCGTCGAATACAGCGACGATTACGAACCGGTATCGCTGACGGCCCCCGGATTCCGCGGCGACAACGGCGGATGGGGTTTCTATTACCTGAACCTGACCCGGGCGCTGGTCGATATCTACAACGGGCAGGCGGACGATGTTACCGTCATGGCCGTAGCGCCCGTTCACTGTAAGGACGGGAAAATATCGGTACACTGGACGACCGTCGGCGTGCAGCCCGAAAGTTTCACCGTAGCCATCGACGGGCAGACGGTCGAGGCGGCGGCGGGCGGAACGGGCGTTTCGCTCTCCAGCGAAGAACTGACCCCGGGCGACCACCTGCTGACCGTTACGGCCAACGGAGTCGGCACCCGCTACGCGCTGTCCCCTTACGATCTGGATACGCCGTCCGCGGAACCGATGCCCGTAGAAGTAAGCAAAAAATTCAGGGTCGAATAGACACGAACGACGCGCGGCTTTCGTCGTATCGGCTTTTTTTGTATTTTTGCGGGTAACTTTGAACCTGGGATGAAAAAGATATTGCTGTTTATCGTTTGCTGGATAGTGGCCGCGGCTACCGTTCAGGCACAAAATCAAACGCAGAAATCGACGAGCATCGTCACGATCGGCGGAGAGAGCTACTACGTACACACCGTAAAACCGGGAGACACGTTCTACTCGCTCTGTAAAGTGTACGACACCGACGAAGACTCCATCCGGGCGAGCAACCCGCACGTCGCCGACGGTCTGCAGGCCGACCAGGTAATCAAGATCCCGGTCGTCAAAGCGTCCGAGAAACCGCTTTCCGACCGTAAAAGGAAACGTCTGTTCGATATCCATACCATCAACCAGGGCGAAACCGCCTACTCGATCGCCAAACGCTACGGCGTAGGACTCGACGTACTGATGGAAGACAACGAAGGTTTCGACCCGGCGCACCTGTCGATCGGCCAGCAAATCAACATCCGCAAGGCGAGCCAGGGCAAAAGCGACACCGAAGAGATCGAGGAGCAGATCGAATCCTACAAAGACGCGCTGAACAGCGTATCCGACCGTTTCACCCACCACGTTGTGGAAAAAGGCGAAACGCTCTATTCGCTCGGCAAACGCTTCGGTCTGCCGGTCGATTCGATCGCGGCCTACAACGAACCGATCCTGAAAGACGGACTGAAAGAGGGAAGCATCCTGCGTGTCCCGATCCCGCAGCAAGGAACCGACCGACCGGTACGGGATTCCCTGCCGCAGCATCCGGGAACGGAACCGGCAACGGAAAGCGCATCGATCAGGCCGGTCGACGTAACCGGCGTCATTAAAATGGCCATGTTGCTCCCGCTGAAAGGAGCCGGCGTGTCGGGACGCCAGTTCCTGGAATTTTACCAGGGAGCGCTGCTGGCCCTCGAAGAGCTGAAAACCTCGGGCATTTCGGTCAAAGTCGACCTGTTCAATACCGGCAAATCGGCCGCTGAAACAGCCGAAATCCTGCAACAGCCCGAACTGCAAAACGCCAACCTGATCATCGGCCCGGTCTACGACGAATGTTTTCCGCCGGTCGCGGCATTCGCCGCACAGCACGGCATTCCGGTCGTATCGCCGCTGGCCGTCGTGGAAAGCGTCGACAGTCCGCTGCTGTTCCAGGCCGCGCCGGGGCCCTCGGTCAAGAACGACAAGCTGCGTAACGAATTCGCGGGAGACAAAAACGTCATCGTGATTTCTGCGACCGGTAACGATTCGGAATTCGCGGCCGAGATACAGCCGTTGATCCCGCAGGGAGCGCACCGCTTCAACTATGTCAAAGGCATGGGCGGAACGGCCCTCGAAGGGTTGCTCAGCGGAGAAAAAGAAAACGTGATCGTCGTGCTGGCTTCGGATGAAACGAATATCGACGGAATTCTGGCTTACGTCAGTTCGGTGCAAAACAGCCTGACTTCGCGAAGCATTAAGAATCCGGCGATCCGGGTTATCGGGAGTTCGCGCTGGGCCCGGCTGCAGAATATCGAAAGAAACCTGTTCTTCAAGCTGAACCTGCGCTATGTCACCTCTTATCATGCAGACCGAGGCAACGAACGGGTACTCAATTTCGACCGCCGCTACGTATCGGCTTTCAATTCGCTTCCGAGCCTGTACGCATACCGGGGGTACGACATCGCGAAACTTTTCATCGGCGGCATCAAAATGCACGGGGCCGACTTCGCGTCGTTCCTGAACCGTGCCGAACTGCCGCTGCTGCAAACGCCCTATCGCTTCGTTCAGAAAAGCCCCGGACACAAATACGAGAACGACGAGTGGGCGCTCGTTTGCTACAATAACAATTACACGATCGAAGTCAAATAGTTTGTTGACGAACTAAAGCGAGCCCCGGACAGTACCGACAAATCGCCCATCCGCCGAGGGTCCTCGCGGATGGGCGATTTGTCGGATTATTGTGCTATCTTTGGCGATCAATCAAACCAATCGTATCATGCGCATCACACTCCTGCTGCTCTCCGCCTTGCTGATCTGCTCCTGTTCCCGGCAAGCGGATCCCTGGCAAACCGGCCGCGTCGTAATCGCCGGCAAAATTCGTCATTTCGACGAACATCCCGACCGTAAGGACATCGGATTCGGATTCAACGGCCTGCTGAAACAGAGCGGCCAGAATACGCTGAAAGTATCGGCGGACGCAAAAGGCGCCTTTCGCATGGAAACCCTGCTGGGCTACCCGCAGGAAGTGCTGATGAACTACCGGCAGACCCACCGCCTGTGCCTCGCTCCGGGCGACAGCCTCTACATCGAACTCGACGCCCGCGTCTGGAACGATACGATCCGCGACGGAACAGTTCCGGAGTCTGTCATCACGTTCGCCGGAGACGAACGCGCGGCGGCGCTGAACCGGGATATGGCCGATCTACAGCAATATTACCAACCGCTGCGGCTGAAATACACGGGTGAAAACAGCATGGAACAGGCCATCCGCAAATATTCGCCGGAAGAGTTCGAAACCTTCGCCGATCGCAAAGAGCAGGAATACCGCGACGTATGGAACCGGTTCCGCAAAGAGCACCGTCCCGTCAAAGAGCTGAACGCATGGGTGGAAGACATGCTGCGATACGGAACGTGGCAGGCAAAATTGACTTACGCCAACATTTGTCAGGTGATCAAACAGCAAAATCCGGAAGCCCAGGCGCCGGAACTGCCGAAGAATTTCATTCGCTTTGTAAAAAGCTACAATCCCGACGACAACCGGATCGTCACGATGGAGCACGCCGCCTTCCTGGATATGTACAATCAATACCTGCTTGAGTCGATCTACCGCGAAATGGACGACAATCCGGCCATCAAATCCGACGACGACGCGCTGCAGTTCCTGCGAAAACGCCTGAGCGAGGAAACGTCCGGATTCACCGAAGAGCTGATCCGCTGCCGGTTTTACCTCGAGATGCTGCCCAACGCACCGACCGATATCCTGAACAGATACATCGCGCCGGAACAATTCGCCAACGCCTACATGCGCGAAAAAATGCAGGCCGCCAACGACGAACTGAACGCTGTGTTGAACGGAGAACCCGCCGAAGGAACGCAACTGATCGAACCCGACTCGACGATCCGCGGGAACCTGTTCGAATCGATCGTCGCCGACCACGCGGGCAAGGTCGTTTACGTCGATTTCTGGGCACCGTGGTGCGGACCGTGCATGGCCGAAATGCCATTTTCGCTGGAACTGCAACGACACTACCAAGACCAGAACGTCGTTTTCGTATTCCTCTGCGGACAATGCCCGAACGATCAGTGGCGCAGGACGGTTCTTGCCGAAAAGCTGACCGGAATCCACTACAAGCCGACTTCGGAGCAGATCAACGAACTTTATACGCAATTCGGAATCGAAGGAATTCCGCACTATATGCTAGTCGACAGGAATGGGAAAATCGTTTCCCACAACGCACCGCGTCCCAGCGAGAAGGACCGGATCGTCGAAGAAATCGATAAACTGTTGTAAAACCAGCCCCCATCGCAGCGATGAGAAAACTGATTATCCTGCTGATCCTGGCCTGTCTGAACGGGCCGTTCGCCGCCGCGCAGAATCCCGAACCGGTAGCGCTGAGCGACAGCAGTTCATGGTGCATGGTATTGATACCCGATCCGCAAACCTACACCAAATTCGATTACAACCACCCGACGTTCGAACTGATGATGCACTGGATCAAGCAGAACAAGCGACGTCTGAACATCCGGCTGGTGCTCTGCACCGGCGACCTGGTCGAACAGAATCAGCGTACCGTACCGGACGGAGTAAACGGCAACCTGCCCTCGGACAAACAGTGGCAGTTCGTCTCGGATGCGTTCGGCATCCTCGACGACGTGGTTCCGTACATCTTGTGCACCGGTAACCACGATCACGGTTTCGACCGGGCCGAGAACCGTTACAGCCAACTGAACTCGTTCTTCCCCGCCAACCGGAAGAGCCTGTACACCGGCCTGTTGAAAGGTATGTTCAAAAACGAAGCGGGCATCCCGACGCTCGAAAACGCCTGGTACGAATTCCAGGCGCCCGGCGGCGACCGGTTTCTGATCGTCTCGCTGGAATTCAATCCGCGGGCAGCCGTCGTAGCGGAAGCCAAAGTACTGGTAAACAAGCCCGAATACAGCGAACACAAAGTCATATACCTGACCCATAGTTACATGGACTCAAAAGGCAGGCGGATCGAAAAAGAAGGTTACAAAATAACGGACGTAACCTGCGGGAAAGCCCTGTGGGAAAAACTGGTCGAACCGTCGGCCAATTCGTCGATGGTACTTTGCGGCCACGTGGTAGACGAAATGTCGCACCGGGGCCACGTAGGTTTCCGTACGGATAAGAACCGGGCCGGGCGCACGGTCAACCAGATGATGTTCAACGCGCAGGCCGAAGGGGGCAGCTGGCACGGCAACGGGGGCGACGGCTGGCTACGGATACTCGAATTCCATCCGGACGGCAAAACGGTGACCGTTCACACGTTCTCGCCGCTGTTCGCCGTCTCGCCGTCGACGGTCGGCCTGTCGCTGCGCACGGAACCTTACGACCATTTTTCGTTCTCGCTCGAATAAGCCCGGCCGCAGCTTCCGGCAAAACGGCCTTACCCGGAATGTAAAAGCCCGTCTCGTCATCGAACGCCTTTAGATTAATGTAACAGTCTAATAAATAGGGACGTTACATTTTTTGTAATAGGACGAGGTAACGAAACGGCAACGATTCTATTTCTGCCTTTTGCTCATCCGTCCAGTCATCTCCTCTCAGAGCGAAATAAACATTGGCAAGACAACAAACCGCAAAGATAACAACGACCTGCAACCCGCGTCAATGATAAGGCATTAACCGGAATCGACCTTTCTCCAGAGTAAGGCTCATCTTTGTCATCCTCGCTCAGGAAATCCTTATCGCCTGCCCCTGTATGAACTCGCAAAAATGTCAAGCCCATATCAGGTCGAAGCGCCCTGTCTTTCCCTGAAAAAATTGGCTCATAAACTGTAAAGATTATAAATTTGAATAGCTAAGACATCAGAGTATGGAATAAATCCGAGCTTGCATTGGTCTTCGAGACCGGGAGCAATGTTCCGCCCCATACTCTTTACATCAGAATCCGGATGGTTCGTTGGGCTTTAACGAAGCTGAGCAGAAAAAAGAAAACTGGAGCCATTGGAACAAAGCATGTTCGACGGGAAATATGAAACCTACGAGATAAAAAACAGGTAGATGCCTTTTGAAAGAAGATATATGACTAATCCGATACAAACACTCCCTTGTAATACAATGAAAAGCAACCAATAACAAAAAACGCCAGCGGCCCACCTGAAAGGACAACAATAAATTAGTCACAACTAAAAACGCTGTTTGAAAATGGGTATTTTAAAATCAGCGTAGACGGCAAACATACTCGCCGGAAAGCACCTCTCCCCGTTCGAATGGTCGGAAAACGGCGGCTACGTTATCGCCAAATCCTGCGAATACATCCGGGTCAAACACTATCTGGAAGACATCTGTCGCAAGTGAAAGAACACTATATAGTCATAAATGCAAAAAGCTTATAAAACCCGTAGATTTTATAAGCTTTAATAAGATGGGAACAACCGTATGATTATTGATTTTTTATCATATTATGATCTTGGACGGCACCGACTTCGGTCGAAATTTCGCCCTAGCCTCCGGCCGTAGCGTTGACGCCAGTCTGTATCTTGACAAAATCGATAAAATCAAGACGAATCGGTTTTCCGTCGCAGGTAACGGCATCGCTTATTCTCAGGCGACTAGCAACCCAGCCTGCATTTGGATTCCCATCGTTGACAAACATATCGATCAGGCTGTAATTATCAACATACCCCCAGCCTAAATCCCTGCTCTCCCAGTATCCTGAAGTAGATGACTGCTCTGTAGCCGATGGCAGGCGAAAGCGACCAACGTATAACTTTCGGTATCGATCCAACGCGGATATAACGTAGGCGGATAATGACTGTGAATGTAGTCTACTTTACCGGTATTGCCTAAATTATCTTACCATATAATCGGCTCGTAGATTCCTCCTTTACAGCAGGTTACAGCGTAATCCCGGACATATCCTTCCGCCTCGTAAAGACTTCCCTTAAGTTCGCACCAAGTGTCGTTTGGCTCTCCATCGCCATTTTCATCCTGCATCACCCATACGATACCGGGCTCAGACCAATCCGGAAACTGATTCCCTTTAATCGCCAGGTCGTATGCGCCGCTATTTTCGACGCTATGATCGAATCCGACCATCAGATATCCGCCCCAAGCACCGAGTGACGCTCCGAATTCGGTTGAACCGGGATGGTCGTAGATGAAAGCATTGACCGCCGCTTGGTTCGCAAAAGGGATTACGGTTTCACTATTACCGCGATTGACGTGTTGGGCTGGCGCCAGAAGGAAAAAATAACCATGATCCGCCGTAGCCTTACTGGTAGCGGTAATCGGCCTGGGCTGAACCGGAGGATAAACATTAACCGTAAACGTCTTTTTTCGCTCGATATACTGGTTTTTCATCGTAACAGTTACCGGATGTGTCCCCTGTGTTTCTGGTTTGTAGGCAAACAGGCACTCATGCCCGGTTTGCACAATCTCATCACTGCCGTCTACCTGCCATGAATAGGTGGCATCGAAAGCATTCTTAATCCAATAAGAGCGTATAAAAGCCGTACGTCCAATCGTTAAGTTGAATGTTTCTGTTTCCCACATCCATTCGAACGGCATCTCTTCCGAAGTGCAGACCTTGACATTGAATTTTAACACCCCTTCACCGTCAGCATTTTTAGCAATAAGCACCACTTCATACATACCGATTTTCGACGAGTTGAATATGAAATCTTTTTGATCACTTTTTTTCTCTCCGTACACCGTCCACGTATATTCGGTGTTTTCGGAATTGATTACCTCGGGTTTGAGTTCCAGATCGACGCCTACAGGAACAATATACCCTTCTTCCGGAACCGCCAGTAAAATTTTTGGGGAAAGCAAAGACACTATATCCACCTGTATCTCCAATTCGTCCGAGCCGTAATCTGTCGTAATCGAAAAGTCAATATAGAATGTGAAAGAATCATTCCCGGCTTCGTAAGTATATGTTTTATCGCGGCCCACTGTCTTCCCATCAATTCGCCAGAAGTACACGGCATCGTTACCGGCATACTCGACGATCGGTTCAATTGTAATCGATTGGCCGGTTTTTCAAAAAAAGCACATGTCCACTAATTTGGGTTACAGTACGAACCAAAAAACTCAGAAATGTGGGCTAATTTAGGAATGTAGAACTCCAGGTAAATCAGTAATTATCTTAAAATGAACGGAAGGGACAGATTTCCACATTACCAACTATTCCGTAGATTTTTAGAAGAAAACGGTACAAATAATGGTATTTTCAAGTTCGAATGTGTATTTTCGCAAACATATTCACCTAATAAATAGGTCAACTAAGAGCAAAATATTTATCATTCAACTATAACGTAGTCGAAGGCGATGAATCAAAAGGATACTCTTTCATATCTACGTCTGACTAAATCTGTTAAAGCGTTTTGTGACGAAGTTTTTTATTAGTATGATAACTAAATATCACGCGAAGTATTACGCAAACTTGCTTACACAAAAAGCTGTGGGCGGTGAACTATCTTCAATCTCGCAATCACTAATGAGTGCGTCTGTTGACATCAATCCACATCAGATTGATGCAGCACTCTTTGCATTCAAATCACCACTATCCAAAGGTATCGTTTTAGCTGATGAAGTCGGTTTAGGAAAGACTATCGAGGCAGGTTTGGTCATTTGCCAATATTGGGCTATAGGCAAACGAAAGATTATAATTGTTTGTCCTGCTGCATTAAGAAAACAATGGAGTACAGAATTGATAGATAAATTTGGTATTGACAATATTATCCTTGACACCAAGAACTACAATGAAGCCATCAAGAACGGCAGATCTCCATATTCAAAGAATAAGGCAATTATTTGTTCCTATAATTTTGTGGCTCGTAAAAAGGATGAAATATTGATGCATGGTTTCGATATATCAATCATTGATGAAGCTCACAAACTGAGAAATGTTTATCGCCAATCAAGCAAAACATCTCATGCAGTTCGTGATGCTCTCACAACAACAAAGAAGTTGTTGCTTACAGCTACACCCTTCCAAAACTCATTACTGGAGCTTTATGGTTTGACAAGCATAATTGATGATCATATTTTTGGTAGCGAGAAATCATTTAGAAGTGAATACGGTTCTGGAGAAAATAATACCGACCTTCGTGCACGATTGTCTACGATGTATAAACGTACATTGAGACGTGATGTAAAAGAATATATCAATTATACAAATAGATTACCACTGACACAGAAGTTCGACTCAACTGATGCTGAATATGAGTTATATCGAGCTATTTCTGATTTTCTCAGAAGAAACGATATCTACTCAGTTCCTGCACAGCAGAAGAAGTTGACTACAATGATAATCCGTAAGATATTGGCTTCTTCAACTTTTGCTCTTATAAGTACATTGACCAATATAAAATCACGTCTTGAAAAGATGCTCGAAACGGCATCTATGCTCTTATTTACAGCAGAGGATTTGATAGACGATGATGAAGAAATAGATTTGTATGTTGATGATAACGAAGATATATCAGCCGAGGAAGAGGATGCGATTGACATTGATAAACTAAAGGCTGAGATTGAGCTATTACAATCATTTATCAACAAAGCCAAACAGATAAAGCAAGATTCCAAATCAGAAGCTCTTCTTCAAGCATTGGATAAATCATTTGAGATGCAAGCCAAAGAAGGTGCTTCACGAAAGGCATTGATATTTACTGAATCTACAAAGACACAGGCATATCTGAAAGAATATCTTGAAGCGAATGGCTACGAAGGTAAAATCGTATTGTTCAATGGTCGTGGTTCTGACTCTAAAACAACACAAATATATAAAAACTGGCGCGAAGCTAATCCTTCAAAAGTTAGTGGCATCAAATCTGCTGACCGAAGAATGGCATTAGTAGATTATTTTAGAGAATCGGCAGATATTATGATTGCAACAGAGGCTGCTGGCGAAGGTCTTAATCTTCAGTTCTGTTCTCTTGTTGTAAACTACGATTTACCGTGGAATCCTCAGAGAATTGAACAGCGCATTGGTCGTTGCCACCGTTATGGTCAAAAACATGATGTTGTTGTTGTCAACTTCGTAAATATCAGGAATTACGCAGATGTGCGTGTATTCAATATCCTTAACGAGAAATTCAACCTTTTTGATGATATATTCGGCGCTTCTGATGAAATTCTCGGTAAGGCAGACGCTATCGACTTTGAAACTCGCATTTGGGAAATCTATCAGCAATGTAGAACTGAAGAAGAAATCAATGAAGCATTCGATCGTCTTCAAACTGATATGCAGGTTGAGATAGACGAACGCATGAAAGATACTCGCCATCAAATTTTGGAAAACTTTGATATTGACGTGCAAGAACATCTTCGTGTAGCAAAAGATGAAGCAAGTACTTTCTTAAATAGATATGAACATATTCTTTGGGAATTAACAAAGTATGTGCTTGATGGCAAAGCTAAATTCGATGATAAACAACATTCTTTCGTTCTCAAAAAGTCGGTTGCGAATTGCGCGTGCGGTAAATATGATTTACTCTCACAACTGCGAGATGGTGCTCCGTATCGACTTTCTCACCCTTTAGCTCAATATGTCCTCGGCAAAGCTATGGTTTTAGATACAGACAACTGCAACAGTGAAATCGTATTCAACAATAAAGACACTGGTATAAACGTAGTACTGCCTGAATATCTTAGATGCCAATCAGGCTATTTGGTTTTATCAAAGCTTCAAATTTCATCATTTGAAGACGAACAATATTGCTTGTTTACTGCATTCACTGAGGATGGCAAGTTTTTGACACAAGAAGAAGCCGAAAAACTATTCCTCTGCGGTGGAACTGAAAAGATGAATATCGAAATACCCGATACCATTGTTTCTCGACTGGATGCTAATTCAAAACAGCACATCGTAACAACAACAAAGAATGTGGATAACAGAAATCTTTCATTCTTCAAAGAGGAAGAAGACAGAATCTATCGTTGGGAACGTGATGTTATTGATGGTATTGAGCAAGAACTTGATATGGTAAAACGTAATATACGTGAGACAGAAAGACTTGCTCGCCAAGCTGAAAATATAGAAGAACGTATCAGCTTTGAAGCTAAAGCAGAGGACTTGCGCCGTCAGAAGCGTAGAAAGCGTAATGAACTTGAAAATAGGGAAGATGAAATATCTGTTCGTAGAAAAGAGCTCGTTGCTGAACTTGAGAGAAAAATGATTCAAACAACTTCATCAGACAATCTATTTATTGTTCGTTGGAGTACTAACTAATTAATAAATAACATAATGAATGAATATCAGAAGCGCTTCGTCGCATTATTGAAAACTATATTTGAGTTAGATAAGTCTGACCTTGATTTCGGTATTTACAGAATCATCAATATTCGTCAACGTGAGATTGTTGATTACTTCGAGAATCGTCTACCCAAGAAAATACAAGAGATTCTCGCCCCATTTGCAAATGAAAAGACTGATGAAATCAAGCAAAAGTTGGCTAAGATAGAGTCGGATGTTGAATCAATGGGTATGACTATTGATGCTCTTCAAGACAATACTCCCAAAAAGCAAGAATATATGCTTTGCAGAAACAATTATCTCAAGGTTCAGATATGTCAGCACTCGAAAGCGACGTCTATTCTGCACTATATTCATTCTTTAATCGTTACTACGACGAAGGAGATTTTATCTCTAAACGTCGTTATAAAGAAGGTGTCTATGCCATTCCTTATGAAGGTGAAGAAGTAAAACTGTATTGGGCTAACCAAGACCAGTATTACATCAAGACTGCTGAAAACTTCAAGGATTATTCGTTTGTTACAAAGGAAGGGATAAATGTTCATTTTCGCTTGGTTGATGCTACAATCGAGCAGAACAATAATAAGGAAACTGACGATTCTAAACGTGCGTTCATGCTGTATACAGAAAATGATGAGCGGCCTGAATTGAAGACATTCGAATGGAATGCTGAATCGAAGGAACTAATCATTCGCTTTATCTTTGACATACCTGCAGACAAAAAGAAGAACTATGTTGATGATAACTATGCAAAAATTCGTGAATATATTATTGGTGTACCTGAATTGATGATGCCATTGATGTACCAAACATCAACAGACCCAAAGAAACCTGTAACTTTGATTCAGAAACATCTCAACGGATATGTAGCAAAGAACACATTCGATTATTTCATTCATAAGGATTTAGGTGGATTTCTCACACGTGAACTTGACTTCTTTATCAAGAACGAAGTAATGCATCTCGATGACCTTGACACAGATAACGAAGTACGTGCAGAAAGTTATCTTGCAAAGGTGCGTGCGGTAAAACGTATCGGTAAGGAGATAATCACATTCTTGGCGCAGATAGAGAATTTCCAGCGCAAACTTTGGCTGAAGAAGAAGTTTGTGGTGGAAACAAATTGGTGTATCACCCTCGACCATATTGATGAATCGTTCTATCAAGAGATAGCAGATAACAAGCCGCAGATTCAAGAATGGATTGATATGTATGCTATTGATGAAATCAAAGGAGATCTACATACAACAGCATTTACAAATCCTCCAAGCATAGATTTTTTGAAGGAGAATCAGAACTTGATTGTTGATACAAAGAATTTTTCAACCACATTCCGAGATCGTCTAATTGCGTCTATAGATGATATAGATGAGAAAACTAATGGGTTGATGATTAATAGTGATAATTACCAAGCTATCAATTTGCTTCTTCAAGGGAATACTGAAAAAGTAGATTGCATTTATATCGATCCTCCCTATAATACAGATGCAAGTAAAATACTTTATAAAAATGGTTATGAACATTCTAGCTGGTTATCATTGATTCATAGTCGTTTAATTAATAGCAAAGCGCTTTTAAAAGATACTGGAATTATTGAGATGGCTATCGATGACTATGAAATGAGATATTTAAGTTGTTGTTTGGACTCTGTGTATGGAGCGAACAACGCTATCTCTAATATTGCGATTTTTACAAATCCAAAAGGGCGAGATCAAGGATTCATAGCTCAAGCTCATGATTATTCAATCATATATGCAAAAAACAAACAATATGCTGAAACATATAACTTTATCCTATCTGACGATGAACTGTCAAAGAAATTCTCTAAATCAAAAGGAGGTGAAGCATTAAGGGAATTGCCACTAAAAAGAACAGGGACAGGAAAATTTAGATATGAAAGACCTTATATGTTTTTCCCTTTCTTTTTTCATCCAGAGACAAAAGAGTTTTTCGTGATTCCAAAAGATAATTACATTAATATATATAACAAAGATACTGATTCTTTTAACGATGCATATCTTAATGATGTAATAAAATCCTACACAGATAAAGGATACTATGCAATTCTCCCTAATAGTGGAAAAGGAGAATTTCTTCGCTGGAGATGGGGATATGATAGTTGCGTAAAAGGTATTTCAAATGGTACTTTATTTTGCAAAAAAGTAAAGGATGGTTATGCTGTATATCAATATGATTTTGCTGATATTGAAGTAACTCCAAAATCAATTTGGGTGGGAGATAAATACGATGCATCTTCGAAAGGCACTAACATTTTGGAAAACATAATACCAAACAATCCTTTCAATTATCCTAAAAGTCTATATACAGTTGAAGACAATATCATTGTTGGTTCATCATCCGAAGGACTCGTTTTAGATTTTTTTGCTGGTTCTGGAACAACAGGTCATGCTGTAATTGAATTGAATAGAAGTAATAATTGTAACAGAAAATATATTCTTGTTGAAATGGGGGAGTATTTTAATTCTGTAACCCTTCCACGTATTAAGAAAGTGATATATGGATCAAATTAGAAAGATGGGTATCCAACTGATCGAATAAGTGGCATATCCCAAATGATGAAATATGTGAAACTTGAAAGCTACGAGGATGCTCTTTCTAATATTACGCTTGAAAATAAAGGCTCATTCTTCGGATCCAACTTAGGAGATGAATACCTAATAGGCTATATGCTTGATATGGAATCAAAAGGCAGCTTGCTTAACCTTGAGGCTTTCATCACTCCATTTGAGTATAATATGAAGATTACAGAGAAGAATGAATGCAAAGAAAGACAAGTTGATGTCGTTGAAACCTTCAATTACCTTATTGGTCTTTCTGTTCATAGTCAATCTTCAATCTCCTACTTCTCAACCAAAGAAGCTGTTAATCCTCCATATGAGGGTGCAGTTGATTTGCAAAAAGACCAAAATGGCATATATAGCTTTCGTCAGATAGAAGGAACATTACCAGATGGTCGTAAAGCTCTGATTATATGGCGTAACATTAATCAAGATAATATTCTAACGAGCAATGCTGCACTGGATGCCTATTTTTCGAAATATCGCATCAATCCTGCCGACCGTGAGTTTGATGTAATATATATCAATGGGGATAACAACCTTGAGAATCTGCGTCTTGACGATGAGCAATGGAAAGTGGTGCTTATCGAAACAGAATTCAATAAACGAATGTGGGAGGAATAACGAAATATGGCAAAAAAGAAAAGTTCACCATCAGTCAGCTTTGAAACCTATTTGGTTTTATTCCGTTACTTTCTTGGTGAGATAGGCACCACCGAACTGAAAAGTTTGGGTAACAAGCTCAACAGCATTGAATATGAAGGATTGGATGAAAATGGCAATACTCATTTTCATCACTACATAGCACAGATAGCAAAGATGAAACATTGTAGTATCACAACAGACAAGTTGCGAGAATACGATGAGAGAATCTGTCGGTATACAAAAGAAATTGGAGAAAACCGTGGTGGAATCAGCCTGAAGTATTTTCAATACATCTCCCTGTTATTCACTGAGATGTATCTCGACAACTACTTTGCAGACAGATCAGCCTTCTGCAAGTCGCTTAACGAATTCATTGATAGCGAAAACGCAAGAACATTGGGTGCTCTTGCGATGGAACCATATACCATTAGCTCAATGAACAAGTTAGCGTATATGTGTGCTACAGGTAGTGGTAAGACACTTTTAATGCACATCAACATAAAGCAATTTATATTCTATTTGAAGCGAGCAAAACGAATAAACGGCGGTATCGCTATCAATAAAATTATTGTGCTTTCGCCAAATGAAGGAATGAGTAAACAACATTTAAATGAACTTACTCTTTCTGGAATTAAAGCCACTATCTTCAACAAAGATGGTGGCGGTATGTCTAGCGGACAAAATGAAGGTATTGCCATCATTGATATGAACAAACTCAAGGAAGAAGGCAAAGTGAAAACCGTATCGGTAGACAGCTTTGAACGCAATAACCTTGTTCTTGTGGATGAAGCCCATCGTGGCATGTCTTCAACAGACGGTGTTTGGTACGACTATCGTACACGCTTAAGCGAAGAAGGTTTTGCCTTTGAGTACTCAGCTACATTTAAACAAGCACTGAATGCCACATCTTCAAAAAAGGAAGACAGGCAGATGGTAGCGGAATATGGCAAGTCTATAATAATGGACTACTCATACAAATATTTCTATGGCGATGGCTATGGAAAAGATTATCGTATCTATAACCTCAGAGCAGGTATTGATGATAATCACCGTCATTTGTATTTGATAGGTTGTTTGCTTTCCTTCTTCCAACAAGTGAAGTATTCTATTGAAAAACGAACCGAACTGATTCCTTTCAATATAGAGAATCCATTATTAGTGTTTGTTGGAAACCGTGTAACGGCATCAACATCAAAAGATGAGTTAAGTGATGTTCAGGAAGTGTTATGTTTTATCGACAGATTTGTTCGTAACAAACAAGAAAGCATCCGTTGTATAGAGCAAGTGAAGTCAGAAGAAACAGGTCTTGCCGATAAATATGGACGTGATCTATTTTCACACGATTTCAATGCGCTAATAGATGTGTATGGCCAATTACCATCAGCGCAAGTGCTATATGAAGATATGCTTCATCTGATATTCAATACCGACACTGTTGCCGATGCTCCACGATTGCACATTGAAGCCATAAAGCAAGTGCAAGGCGAAATTGCAATGAAGATTGGCGAATATGGTGATTATTTTGGTGTGATAAACATTGGAGATACAGCTAATCTTATTAAGGCTTGTGAAGCAAAGGGAATAGTAAGCAGAAGCGAAGAATTCGTTTCTACTTCATTATTCAGTAGCATCAACGATAAAGAATCAAAGGTTAGAATACTTATCGGTTCACGAAAGTTTACCGAAGGATGGAACAGCTGGCGTGTGTCTACAATGGGATTGATAAATTTTGCCAAAGGTGAAGGTTCGCAGGCAATTCAGTTGTTTGGTCGTGGTGTTCGTTTGAAAGGATATAAAGGAATGCTAAAAAGGTCTACATGCCTTGACGATACCTCAGTAAAGCCTTTGCGATATATGAATTGCGTAGAAACACTTACCATTTTCGGTGTGAAGGCGCAATATATGGAGGATTTCAAGAAATTCCTTGAACAGGAAGGCGCTCCAACCAATGATGATATTATCGAAGTGACTCTGCCGGTAGTCAACCGTTATGATGAAGTGAAGACAAAGAAACTCCGTGTCATAAAAGTAAAGGACGGGAAGAATTTCAAGAAGCAAGCACGACGTATGGTGCTCGATGTACCCAAAGAAGACTTCATGCGATACCTTGTTCGTAACAAGTCGGTACTAGATTGCCGAAGCAAGATTCAATCCATTGAATCATCAGGCTCATTAAAAATGAATATTCAGATGATTGATACAAGATTCACGATTCCAGCGTCAACACTTGCCTTGCTTGATTATTATCGCATTTTTGATGAGATTCAGCAATACAAGAATGAGAAGTCTTATTTCAATATCAGCATTGATAGAAACAAGCTGAAACCTATTCTTGAAACAGATGGTTGGTATGAACTAATTATTCCAGAAAAGCAACTTGAAATAGATTCAATTCGCAAAATTGAGTATGCCACAGATTATGCGATTATGGCATTAAAGTCTTATATGGACAAATTCTGCAAATTCGAGCAAGAAAGATGGGAAGCACCATTGCTTGAATTCCAAGAAATCTCGGCTACTGACAATAATTTTGTAGATGAATATACCTTCACCGTTACACCACAAAATAGCTTAGATACCACTGGTGAAGAATTGGATAAATTCATTGAAGATATAAAATCTATTCTTACAGATAATAATGGATTGAACGAATACGAAAAGAAGTTTGACTTCAACAAAAATCTGTGTCTGTTCGATTTCCGTTCTCACTTGTATGCGCCATTGGTGTGCTTGAAAAAGGGAAATACCAATATACAGATTACCCCTGTCAGTTTGAATGAAGATGAAAAGCTGTTTGTTGATTATCTGAAGGAATTTACAGAGAATAATGGTGATGTACTTGAAAACAAATCTCTTTATCTTCTAAGAAATAAAAGTAAGGTGGGTATGGGATTCTTTGTTGCAGGTAATTTCTATCCTGATTATATCTTATGGATAGACACACCTGAAAAGCAATATATCACATTTGTCGACCCGAAAGGTTTGCTTCGTATTATGCCTGATGACCCTAAGATTGAATTTTACAAAACAATCAAGGATTTGGAAAAGCAGTTAGCACCGACAGCAGGTGATAAGCAGATTGTTCTCAATTCATTTATTATGTCTGCAACAAAATCAGCAGATTTGCATGAATGGTGGCATTGGGATAAAACCACAAGAGAGGCACACAATGTCTATACTCTTGATGATGACCAATGTGTTATCAGTATGATAAATAAAATATGCTTTTTGTAAAGTTAATCAATAAATATATAGTAGATTGCTCATCCTACAAGAAGGTAATTATTTTATTCCAACTGCTTTCTATATACCAAATCCAATGTATTCCCATCCTTATCTTTCCATTCGTTCCATCCATTGGATGGCCGACCTGTGCAGAAATCGGCGGCGGTACTGGGACTGGAGAAGGTCTTGTCCGAGTCCATCGTCCAAATGCCGTTATTCAAAGTCGCATATTCTTCGACCATTCTTTCCCTCTTTGCTTTCCATGTAAAAGAGGGGACACAATTATTGGCTACAATGCTGCCCTTTAATACTGTAAACCCTGCGGAATTATAAAATCCTTTTGCATTACAGCCTCTGGCCTTTGTATAGAACAGATGTTCTTCCTTGGGCTGAGATATTTCAAAGATGCCACAACCAATGAATAACGCAAGGAACTTAATGTCGTCAAAAAATTCATCCATAGCATCCCGCTGATGCTCGGGAAGATTCGGCGCTTTGGGAACCTGTTTGTTTTCGTTTAGCACGAACGAGTTCGACCGCTTGGCCTCAGCAATCGCACGATATTCCAGATATTGCACGTCGGCTTTGGTCATATCTTCGTCTTTCGAGACAAAGACAAGTGCTTTTTGCCAAAATGCTTTTTTGCTGTCGTGGTCTTTTACCCGTTCCTTAAAATTCTCGGTCTCTCCGATATAGGCTTGCGGTTTTGTCGTCTCATCTTCTCCAATCAGGATATAAAACGCCGGCTTGTGCAGTTTCTCCTGCTCGTTCAGATAGGCCAGGTTCGAACGCGGAATCACAAACATCTGACAAATCTTGTTGCTGATAAATGCATACTGCGTCCCCTTTGGATCTCCGTCAATCAAATATGTAGTTACTGTTTTGCCCATGGCTATAATTTAAAAATACTAATTAATTGATCCAATACAGGTTTGAATCCATCAAACCATTCGTCTTTAAATTGAGAGTAATGGTTCTCAATATGCTTTTTTATTGCTTCCGTCGTTTTACCTTGGTCATTGCACCGGAACTCTTTATGTGTATTCTTTTTATGAATATATTCGACTTTTTCTTTATATGATTCCGGTGAAAATAAATCTTCGACCATATACGAATCTTTATCTGCTATATTTTTTATACTGGTTTCGTATTCTTTTGCATAATTGTCCTGATAAAATATGGGAATTACTTTCTCAGATTTTATATTGCCAATATTTTCCACCCCTCCAATCCTCCTTTATCATAATCGAATAGGAAAGCTATTAGTTCTAATCCGTCAACTTGTTTAGATAAAACATCATCATACATTGTTTTTGCGTTTCCTGCGCTTCCGGCTGGGATAATAGCAATTTGTTTAAGAGCTTTATATTTAGAATTTCTTTTTGCAAAAATTGAAATAGCCTTTTCAAGGTATTTTTTATCATAGGGGCCTTCGACAACTAGAATTTTTTTTGTCCCTAATATTAAAGAACCTTCAAAAATGGAAATGCCTCCGCCAGATAAAAGTGATAATTTTTTGCTCCTCTCCAGATCTTCAATCTTGCCATCTTTCAAATACCGAATATTTTCATCGCAAAGACAATTCACAAATACGGGAGAGTGGGTTGTAACTATACTATAGCGGTTCTCTGTATTAATCAATTCTTTTAATTCATCTTTTCTTGCAATATGAATGTGTGAATCAGGCTCATCAAAAAGACACAAACTATTAGGAGCAGAAAGAATATGAATTATGGTATTAGCATTGATTAACTTTTTTTCTCCTTCGCTGAGACCTCAATGTTTCCCTTATTTATAAATTTCAATGTTTATTTCTTTGTATAATTTGATTATCACTTTCTGTTCGGCATTTATATAGACAGTAAAATAAGAGTACTAGCTGATCAATAAAATTAATTTCATTTATTGTCGCCCTAAACGATTCGATATTATAAGTAGACTTTTATTGTCGCCCTAAACGATTCGATATTATAAGTAGACTTTTCTTTTAATTTTTCTATAAAACCTTCGATTTCTGTTCCGTCCCACTTCTTTATATTGGTATTATTATACTCAAAAGATATTTTGCATTCAGCACCTTTTGTTATTCCTGCAACAAACTTAACAACGTCAATATCCTCAGAATACAGCAGTGTTAATAGAGAAATATCCCATTCATGCCGACTTATATAAAACATAAATGGAGGAATAAATCCCTGGGTAGCAGTCATTTTGCTGCAATACTTTTCATATATAGGCTTATAATATGTTTTCCATAACCTTGTATCTTCCCCACTATATGAAGCAAGGATATTTTTGGGTAAAATATCTAATGTTACTTTATTCCCATTTTTTAATCTACCATCAATGATCTCATAAAATTCATTATCATTGATATAGCTAATTCGATATTTAAATGGACATGGGTATTTTCTGAGCCCATCTTACCAAGGTGGCAATATGGTACAGACTATAAAAAATGGCACTTATGACCTCTAAAACATTACTTTTTCCGGACCCATTTAACCCGATTAGGCAGCAGTATTTGTCAGTTGATTTAAAATCAATACATAATTGATGTAGGTTTTATATTCTCCTATATTAAGAGAATATAATTGGAACCTATCTGGTTTAATGGAATATTTAAACTTCAATTCTGTAACATCGTCTATATATCCATCAGCATAATTGGGGACTGTGACTAAATTATATTTATCAAGCCATGAATTAATGTATGCAATATTTCCTGTAGTGCGTTTTTCACATCCGAGAGAATTAATTAATTCGCGTTTAGTTATTGGCACAGGCCGTTTCGTTTTTGAACCTGATTTGCAATATTATTCAATTCGTCACGTGTCATATTATTTAAATATTTGGGTCTCAAATCTTTTTTTTGCGGTTGTGTGGGCTATACTAGCCTGCTGTATTAGTGATTGTACCTTTTCTTTCAGAACCTGAATATACTGTACTATATCATTCTGAATTTCTAAAGGAGGGAATGGTACTAATACTTTTTTTAAATCTTTGTTTGTTATCGCCGGATATAGGGCTCCGGTCATATAAAATTCAAATTGATTTATTGCCAAATATGTATGCAAATACTCATACAGGAAATTCAGATTGTAATTCTTGTTAGCTGCGATTACCTGAAAACCTGACGAACAAACACAACTATCATATTCAGAAGGAACTATTGCAAATTTCTTCAAGTATGGTCGCGTCGTACCGATAATCAGATCTCCTTCTTTTATAATTTGAGTAGCTCTGCTTGGCGCTTTATCCGTACTAAGCTCTTCTGCATTGACAATACCACGCAAGGGTTCGACACTTCCTATTTCCACATATCTGAAAGTATTAGAGTCTCGCACCCATTTTCTATGTATTAGATTATAAGATCCAAGCGTAACTATGGGGTATTTTGTAGTATGGAGCAAGGTTGTTATTGACTGCTCCTGGTTCCAATAATCCCATCTGTTTATGTCGGATAAATTTGTGAATTTCAGGTATTTATATTGACATTCTGCAGTCTTATTATTCTCAAGGTTATTACTATCTTTTATGCCGATGGCATTTAATAAATACGATTGTATTTTTTGTCGAATTGATTCAATTTGGATGTCTATTTTATTCCCTTCTTCAATTATAGCATTATACTCCTCCACCAACTTATTTTGTTCTGCTAGTGAGGGAAGAGGAACCTTTATATCTAAAAACAGAGGTTCCTGCAAATAGTGGCGATTGGTCGTACCATTACTTGCTTGTTCGCAGAATTCAATAAACTCATTCGTTGTCGTGAGTAATGCTAAATAATGTGGGTTTACTTTTGAATAATCTACATCAAAAGTCCAGAAATTACCTGTTATGATTCCTCCATCTAACTCCTCTGGGACAACGCCAAATGCACCGTTACGAGCATCTATCTTGGACAACAGGAATTGTCCCTTGGAAATCACGAATTGATTTTTTGTGCCAATTTTACTCCCTATAACTGTATCTCGCAGAAAGATTCCACCGTTGCGTACCTTAATGGTGGCACGCTTGTAATATACATCGTCCTGTATTTCAATAGCTGTTTTATTACGGGTCAGGAACTCTTTAATCTGAACCAGCGGGTATTTGGTGGTGAATCGGATTTTGGAGTCATTCAGATACTGCACACTCCAGTTGTAAAGTTGCGATAACTTTACAAAATCCAAATACTTGTATGTGCTTTTACTCTTTAACATAACTCCTTCGTATTGCCATCTTGATCGGTTCGAACGACTTTATTATCGACTATCTCATAGTGAAATTTCAACTCATTTGAGGCCCACATATGATGCTTCTTGCGATAAGGCGTAAACTCTTCGAGCAAATCGATTAATTGATTCTCGCATTCGGCACCGGTTGTCGTAATGCCTGCTTTTTCTACTTGGGCGATGGGGATAGTATAATCAAATTTTTCTTTAACGATCGCCCATATTTCGGCTGCAATTTTCGTCTCTAACGCACGCCTTTCAGCCCTCTTTGCTTTCTTTTCCTCTGCAGAATTACCCCGTTCCGCCAGGATGAATCAATCTTATCAAGTTGCGATTGATACTTGGAGCCTACCTCTTCGGTCGCCGCCTGTTTAATTGCATCGAACTGGGCCCGCTCTTCGGTCGTAAACTTTTTGAAGAATAGTAAGCTGGGTTTTACCGTAGCCCCAGAGGCCATGAATACGTCTTGCGGGATAGAGGTGATTAAAATTATTTTGGCCATTTCCTCGAAAAGTTCGCGTACAGCTTGCAAATTAGTGTTATTGAGAACTCCTTCCGGCAAGACAATGCCCAAACGTCCACCCGGCTTAAGCAAGCGGATACAACGTTCGATAAATAATACTTCGGTCAGCCCGCTAAGTTTGCCAACCGTATATAAATCCAGTACAGAATCCCCTATGTGGTCATTGATCTGGCTCCTGGCCTGTTGATATACCTCTTTACCATATTTCTTCTCGTATGCGGCAATCTTCTGCACATCGGTTTCCACATCAGTTTCTGTTATTTCCAGCGATTTTTCTACGCGAGAACCAAATGGCGGATTGGTGAGAATCACATCGAAACGATTTTCAAAAACACCATTGACATTTAACAATCCGTCGTGGTGATAAACGCCTCCGTGTCCATCTCCATGCATAATCATATTCATCTTTGCGGTTCGTGCCATGCGTGGATTGGCGTCCGTACCATAGATACAGTTGCTGGATAGATTCTGTAAACGGCTGTTTGAATTACCGGTATCAAGTTCCTTGTTAAGGGCAGCAAAATAGGCATTGACCTGTTCATCAATAGCTGATTTCTGTTTTTCGCTCAGAGTCTCATAGCTTTCATTGAAAAGCTGGGCTTTGATCTGCTCTTTAACTTTTTGTATGTCTTTTTCAATTTTCTCGCGCACATACTCGAAGGTCTTGATTAAGAACCCTCCGCTACCACAACAGGGGTCGCAGATGATTTCACCTTCCTCAGGGTCAAGTAATGCTACCATGAAATCGACAATGGTGCGAGGCGTAAAGAATTGGCCCAGCTCTCCGCGAAAGGTTTTCCCTAAGAATTTCTCGAAGGCAATACCTTTCACATCATCTGCCGTACGGGAGAGATTGTACACTTCGAGTTCTTTAACTATTGCCTCAAAACTTGCCTCTTTAATCTTTATCGTATCATTGGATTCGAATAGACCATCTTTTGCATAGTCCTCCTTTGTACGCTCGAATAATTGCTGATAAAAAGGCAGACTTTGTTTGGACTTTGTCTTGTCGTAGGCTTCTCGTAGTTTCGTAAATTCCTCTTTTGAAAAAATCTGAGTACCGGTATTATCTCGTTCATATCGGATTTTAATGAAGAGGACCTTGCTGATTTCATCAAACGCTGCTTCCGGCGACAACTTGTCGTTGTTTCGTATGATATTATGGCATTTAAAAAGCAGCCTACTGAATTCATCGCGCGTAAACGCTTTGGTCTGACTTAATAATTCCCTGATCTTTTTTGCATTGGTCAGATCTTCGGCTTTGGGGATATCAACAATCTCTTCAAGCCGTTTTGGAATTTTTCCTTTAACGACCTTGAATATACGAGTCTCCTTCAGGTTGGTGGTAACAAAGAAATCCGCTCCAGCCCAAGATGCATAGTTATATCCCTGATAATAATCCTCTTCTTGAATTGTAATATGCTCGGCTTTGCACTCTATAACGATTATAGCAGAAGCGTCATCCTTCTTATCTGATGAAGACTTCCATATTACAATATCGGCTCGAGCTTTACCCAGCCCACGATGAGAATTACTCACTTGAACTTCCTGAGCCATTTGATCAAGCGAGTAGTCATAGACATTAACAAGCCGGCAGATGTATTCCTGACGAACTCTCTCTTCGGGAGTTAGAACCAACTCTTTATTTTTCAGAGGAGCAAATATTTTGTTGCCGTTAATCTGGAGTTCCATATATACTATTTTGTACTTTTTATTAATTCTTTGGGATCAATTTGAAGTATTTGGGCTATCTCAAACAGCACCTCTAAACTTGGCTGTCGGCGATTGCAGACGTATGAATTGACAATACAAAAACTTTTTCCAAGCTTCTCTGCCAACCAAGTCTGTTTTATGCCTTTCTCTTCAAGCACTTCTTTGATTCGGTTCATGGGTTTGTTCATTATATACTGTACCGTTTTTATTTACGAAGATATAAAATATTATGCGATAAAAAGATAAAAACAGGCGAATTTCTTTTTCATTTGTTGGGTATTGTCCAAGGCTAAGAATTAATGGATAGCGACATGAGGTATTAAATAGATTCTTTTTAGCTTACCTTAATATATCCACCAATAGTTTTTCCAGCGTGGGCATGGGAACTCCAGATACCTTTTGCAAAGGAGCCTCGGAGATAAGATTTTCACAAAAAAGACACGGCTATCCAAATCCACATATCGGTATATCATTTTCTTATCAGGACGCAGATAAGCATTACGCTGCTTGCCTTTCAGAAAATTGAAAACGGTTTCTGTCGAGTCTCTGTTCGTTTCCGCATAGATGATGCGGTTAGATGAAAGATGATGTTGCAAAGGTGCGATAATCTCTCCTTGGTAGACGCAGAATTTCGCAAATGGGAAATTGGCATGTAATAGTTCATAAATCTCCTTTACTTCCTTTACTGGTTTGGGGGCAAAGGTCTGTTTCATTACTTCGGCGTACATTCCACGCCCGGTTCTAACCAGCCTATTTTCATTCACTAGCTTGAACAGATACCATGACAAGGAAGACCTGTTTATGCCAATTTTTTTGCAGAAGGGCAAACAAGTCCTCTATACTGAAATTATGATGGGTATCAGCAATTTAGTATGGATGTCACTGTTTCGTTATTCATATTATAGCTGTTTCCGGGGACAAATAAAACCAAATATCGGCACTAATTCAAAATAGTGCCGATATTTTGAATTTTTAACATCGTAACTCAACTCAATTGTCTTTTATTCCGTTTCTTGTTGATTCTTATTTCTTTAATTTTTCCCCATTCTGCCAGGGAGATAATTTCATGGTATTGTTCCAATGATAAAACATTCTCCTCGCTATCCATACATTCGTACTCCCATGGAAGTTGATAAACGGTCCCTTCTTCATGATGGCCCATGTAATCGTGGAATGTGTACGGAATCAATTTCACATGATCCTCCTCCTTGAGTATTCGCAAAAGTTTGCCAGCGTCGTGTATTTCCAAAGGAATGCCAGACTTGTAAAGCGCAGTGGCGACTTCTACCGCAACATCCGCATACGCCGAGTAGCTGTTGGAAACAATGATTCTCCATCCGGGACTGTCAAAATTCGAAGCGAGTATGTTCAGCCGCGACAACCCCAGTTCCCCATAATGGTTCGAGGCGAATTTGTTGAAATCCGTCTCACTGTCGAGATCGTATTTATCCTGCAAATCACAGAATGTAACCATGTTGTAATATGCGACATCTTGTAATTCCAATGGTACTCCATTCGGAAGGGTACGTATCTTTCGTGTAGTATCAAACCTTTCAAAATACCGGTCATAGGCTTCATGAGCGATTCGATAGTATTTGCAATACGAACGTATCGTCATTGTATCTAACGGCTGTCCGAAATTCTTGCAGACGGAATCCTCCAGTGCTTTTATTGCCGTCGTCTCGTCTTCGACCTCAATTTTAAATCTCGATTCGATTCTGTTGAACTCCTTTCTCGCAATTCTTCCGTCTCGCTGCTGGTAAGGAAGATGATTCGCTACATAATCATTGAACCCCTCCGGGTCTTGTATGATAGCATCGATTAGCTTATGAAAATATAAGGCCAACTCTGCCAAGAAATCCCTTTGCCATTCATTGGGAAAATTGTTGCCTACTCGGTTTATATATCGAGAATAATTCGCAATAGTAAAATACGAGTGTTTCCTATCCGTGAATTGTATGGTACGCTTTTCTTTGTATCTGGCGGAGCCGACATGATACCATACCGTTTCTCTGGGATTTGACAATTCCCAATCCCGGAGGTATTCTTCCTTGCTCTCATATTCTCCGTCTGCAATCGACGCTTCGCAATCTCCCCATTCTTCCGGAGTAGGGCGGGGCAATTCGATATAAAATCCCCTGTATTCATCGTTACCCATCTCTTCCAGTCGGGCAAATTGCTCCTGAAGTTTAACTAACATCTTCAATGTATCGTTATCAACCACGATTTCTGTATCGCGCCCGCTTCCGAGCTGTTCGAATATCGCAGCATTCAATCCGCATTCTTTCGCCAAGTCTATGAAAAGATGCTTGGTAAAGATTGTCTTCTTATGTGGTTCTATCTTATGTCGTTCCATATCTCATTCGTTTTCAATCGTTAAAAATTTACCCGGATCAAATCCGTTGATTATATGCTCGTTTTCAAATACATATCCCATCTGGTTGCAAATCACTTTTGTACTCCCGATTTCTGTGTCGATATTGGTATGCGAATGTCCGTAAATCCATGCATCGATCCGGCTGTTACCGATCAGGTCTCCGTATTCACTGGCAAAGGCACTGTTCAATACGGAATCTTTATGCTGAGGAGCAACAACCTGCAAAGTAGGCAGGTGGTGAGTTACGACCACTGTGTGTTTTGCCGTACTTTCGGCAAGACTTTTTTTGATATGACCTAAACAGAAGTCATGCATCTGATTATATGCTTCCGTTTGGAGCAGTTTCCCTTTATACATGGTCTGACGGAAATCGTTAAGTCCTTTCCAAACGAAATATTCGTCTGCCGGTTCGATATGCGACCAGAGTGTGCTCATTATGAAATCGGTATCGTCTATTCTCAATACCTGATTTTGATAATAACCGACATTCTCTTTGAACATCCATCGCCATTGTAATCCCCGTTCCATCACATCACAATAATTGTAATACTCGTGATTGCCGGGAATAATGAGTACTTGTCGGTAGTTCTCCGATGCCCATTTCCAGAATCTTGATAAAGGGGAGACTTTGTCCTTCAGATAGAAAATATCTCCGGCCAATACGAGTATATCGCCCGTTACCGGGAATTCGTTATGTTTTATGTATCTGCTGTTCTCCCGAAACTCAAAATGCAGATCGCTCATGTATTGTATTTTCATATTACTGTTTTTTATTCGATTGTTCAACCTGCTTTTGGATTATCCTTTTTACCTGCGCGAATGAGACCGGAGTAAAGTCATTATTATCCACTCCCACATCATATTGCGTCGGGAAAATCATATCCAGCCGTGAAGCGTCTTTTCCCGTGTTATATTTGCTCGTATGCACGTGTCCGAACAGTTGCCACGTATAGGTAGATTTTCTGCTTGTCGACCTCTATGTGCATTTGCATGATTGCCAATTCAAATCTGCTGGTGTACCCTTGCCTGATATTTTTCATGTCATGATTACCGAGAACAAGATAGATTTTCCCATTCAGTCTGTTAAGAATCTTGGTCCATTCATGGGATCCTCCCAGACAAAAATCCCCCAGATGGAACACGATATCATCTTGACTAACTACCCGGTTCCAATTTTCGATCAGTGTTTCATTCATATCTTCTACATTTTTGAATGACCTCTTGCAAAAGCTAATGATATTCGAATGATAAAAGTGTGTGTCCGATGTAAAATATACCTTGCTTCCGTCAAACTTGTAATTCATTTTGCTCTCTTTTGTGCACATCGCTGTGCGGTTAATTAATAAATTGGATGTTCTTACGCTCATTGGACGGAAATGACGGGAGAGGAATTGCACGGAGCAAACAGTCACCAATGGGCATAAAACAAAATAGTTGGAAAGTTCGGTAAGGACTCTCCAACTCTTCTCTGTTGTTTATTCTAAGATCAAGATACGAGCATCTATCGCATCTTATCTCCTATATGTGTTCGCTGGAAAGTATTTATGAAATTTGCAGACGTTTCAATGCTCCAAACATGAAGAACATACGACCGAACTCCGAAGCATTTGTTGCCTCGAATTGTCGTTTGAGATAATATGTTCATTCTATTTTGCAGCATTGTAAATTTTCAAAAGAGGCGCGAATGTACAGAATAATTCTGCAATATTCCAAATGTTTTTTATTGAACTCTTCAAATCGCCCTATAAAATCGCTGTGAGATTTAAGAGGATGTTCAGGGAATATTTATCAAATTGTATGAGGAACAGAATTTTGTCCCTTGTATCCGTTCAGAGAACAAACGGGGGACAAAATTAGGAAAATTTGATCAATACTTTATTATTCATGCATATTTAAAGTATTGATTATCAATATTATCAAAGTTTGATTGCTTCTTCTTTCACTTTCTATCGTCCGCTGTGTAATATATTTATAATCAATTTGTTGCGTGATGTTATTTCCCGATGCAAAACTTAGAAAAAATCGAACCGAGGATATCGTCCGTCGTTATTTCACCGGTAATCAAGCCTATACAATGTAAAACTTCTCTGATGTCTTGCGCCAGCAGGTCTCCGGCGAGTCCGGATTCGATGCCTTCACGAGCTCGTTGCAACGCTTCGCGCGCGCGGAGCAGGATTTCATGGTGCCGGCTGTTGAAAACCACGATCCGGTCGCCGTTTAGGGTCTCGGAATCGACGCTCCGTTTCAAAAAATCGGTCAGCTCGTCCAGGTTGATTTGCCGCTTGGCCGACAGGGGAAGGACAAGATGCGGGATTTTCGACGAGAGTCGTTCCCTTTTCTGCCGTAGCTCTTCGTCCGGCAGACAGTCGCACTTATTCAAAATCAGTGCGATACGCTGCCCCGCCTTGAAAGAGAGCGAAGCGTACTGCGCATAGATATCGTCCACGCTGTCGCGCGCGTCGGTCAGCAACAGAATTACCGACGCCCGGCCGATCCGGTCGAACGTACGTTCGATCCCCAGACTCTCGAGCGGATCGTCCGTACGGCGAATCCCGGCCGTATCGATAAACCGGAACGTCACGCCGTCGATGTTCAGCGTATCCTCGATCACGTCGCGCGTCGTGCCGGCGATATCCGAAACCAACGCTTTTTCTTCGCAAAGCAATGTATTCAGCAGGGTCGACTTCCCGACATTCGGAACCCCGACGATTGCAACGGGCACTCCGTTTTTCAATACGTTGCCGAGCCCGAACGAAGCGATCAGGCGATCCACCCGCTGCCCGACAGACGACAGCACGTCGAGCAACTGCGTGCGATCGGCGAATTCGACATCTTCCTCGCCGAAATCAAGTTCGAGTTCGACCAGCGACACCAGTTCGAGCAACCGGCCGCGCAATTGCCCGAACTCGTCCGAATAACCGCCGCGCATCTGCTCGTAAGCCAGCGCATGGGCTGCCCGGTTGTCGGCCGCGATCATATCGGCCACCGCCTCGGCCTGCGAAAGGTCCATTTTACCGGCCAGGAATGCCCGCAGCGTAAATTCGCCGGGTTGGGCCGTCCGTACTCCGGACTCGACCAGCAACCGCATGACTTCGCGCTGAATATACGCCGACGCATGGCACGAAACTTCGATCATATCCTCGCCGGTATAGGAGTGCGGCGCGCGGAATACCGAAACCAGCACTTCGTCGACAACCGTTTCGCCGTCGCGGATCGTCCCGTAAAGGATCGTAAACCCCCGGGCATCGGCCAGCCGCCGGCCGCGTACCCCGCGGAAGATCCGGTCGCCGGCGGCAATGGCTCCGCCGCCGCTGACGCGGATCAGCGTAACGGCTCCCCCAACCCCGGAGGCAACGGCGGCTATCGTATCGTTCTCGATCATCGTCAGCGAATGATTTTCAGGGTTTGTCCGATTTTCAGATTACTGTTTTTCAATTGATTCCACTTCATCAATTGAGAAACCGTCACCTTATATTTATGCGCGATGGCTCCGAGCGTATCGCCTTTTTTGACCTTATAGGTCAACGGATCGGGGCCGGAATAACCGTCTCCGTTCGAACCGCCCTGTTGCGATGAAGCGGCGGACGCTGTCAGTCGTCCGTCCGAAACGGTATCGGCCGGCAACGTGTCGGCCTGCGCAAGACGCGCCTGCTCGCACTCGATAAAACGACAGACCTCCTGCTGCGGCAGCACCAGCGGATAACTTTTCACGGTAGCCGGAATGACATCCTGCTTATACTGCGGATTCAGCAACTTCACCAATTCGGACGGCAAGTTCAATTTTTCCGAAACGCGGTTCAAGTCGATCCGGCGGCTGACCATCACCGTATCGGTTGCCAACGGCAGCGGCGAAGCGAACGGGACGACCCCGTAATCGGAATGATAATAGTACAGATAGACGAGCGCTACGAACGCGGGAACATAGTCGCGAGTCGCTTTCGGCAGGAAAGGATAAATGTCCCAGTAAGTCGAAGCGTTGGCCCCGGCCCGCTGCAACGCCTTATTCACATTGCCGGGGCCGTAATTATAGGAAGCCATCACGAGCGTCCAGTCGTGGTAGATATCGTAAAGATCCTTCATATAGCGACAGGCGGCGGCCGTCGCCTGCACCGGATCGCGCCGGGCGTCGACCATCGAAGATATCTCGAGTCCGTACTGCCGACCGGTTTGCAGCATGAACTGCCACAGGCCGACCGCTCCGCTCGGCGACGTGGCCGTCGGATTCAGCGCCGATTCGATCACCGCAACGAATTTCAGCTCCAGCGGCAGGCCGTTTTTGGCCAGTTCGTGCTCGATCATCGGGAAGTAGTACTTTCCGTAGCTGAGCATCCGGCGGGTCACCGATTTATGGGTCGTTGCGTAAGCCACAATATGCTTCTTAACGATGTCGTTATAAGGCAGGTAGATCGGCGAAACCATGTTTTTGAGCCGCGTCCGGCAAACGTTGTCGGTAACGGTCGACACCGCGGGCAGGTAGCGCGTGGTATCGAGTTCGATGTAGTCCCGCAGGTAGTCCCCGAACGTCTCGTTGATATTGTCCGTCCGCCAACTTGCGACGACCGAGTCGTAAACGGTCGGAGAACCGACGATGTTGAGCTGCTCCCTGGGATCCGCCTGGGTCTTGGCGAACAACGGGAGGAGCGTCAGGATCAGTAAGGCGGTCAGGGATTTCGGCATCAGAAACGAAGTTTAAAGGAGAGTCCGTAACCGTTCGAATTGCCGGTTCGCATCGTATAGAAATTCGTCACCGTCGGTTCGAGCGTCATCGACAGGTCGTCGCTGACGTCGTAATCCTTCATGTGGGCATCCACGTGAGCGTCGATGATGTTCAACAGGTAAAGTCCGGCGGTGATGATGATGCAAAGGTCGCGGTTGCGGCGGTAATTGTTTTTCAGCTTACGCAGGTAGTCGGCCGTATAACGACCGTTGAACTCGTCGGGTTTGCCGGCGGCAACCTGATCGTAGGCAAGCTTGAAACGCTCGTACCCGCGGTTGTTGAAATTGATCACGTAGCCCATCGTGGCGATACCGCCGAGGATGATCGGCATCTTCCAATAACTTTTATTGTAGATCTGGCCGGCGCCAGGACAAATCGTCGACAGCGTAGTCGCCTTTTTGACGCTATTGACCGGCCCTTTGTAGCAGATAGCCGCATCGCCGATAAAATAGAGATACGAACCGATAGCTCCGACGAACAGCAGCGTCCGCGCCGTATTGTGCCGGATCATCTGCGACTGGATCGGATCGGTCTCTTCCTGCGTGGCGTTCTCGCGCTTCATCGCATCGTACTGGCGTTTGAGACCCCTGTATTTGCTGTTTTGCTGGAAGGCGAAATAGGCCGTCGTAGCGACCGTTCCGTACAGAATCGGAATTTTCCACGCCTGTTTGTTATAAAGCTGCCCGAACCCGGGTGCGATCGCCGAAATGGCGCAGACTCGCGAAATCGGCATGGTATCGCGGAACAGCCTGCTGTAACGCACCGTCACGGTATCCCGGGCCTCGCGCTCCAGCCGGCGACGTTCGCGGGCCGTAGTCGTGGTATCGATTTCGACGGGCGACGCCTCCCGCACGATCGAATCCCGCGCGACCGCGCTGCTGTCGGCTGCGGCCGGAGTCAACGACGTGCGGACGCCCCCCTCCACCTTGTACCGGACGCCCGGCTCCTGGGCCGAAACTCCGGACTGGGATACGATCAGCACCGTAGAAAGAACGATTGTCGCAACGCCCTTCCGCGTAAAATTTCCGAAAACGGCTATGTTACTTCTTAAATTCATTGAATTTGCCGATAAACGCCTCGATATCCGCATCCGATTCAAAACCGATAACGATCTTTCCCCCGCCTTTATTATTCTTTTTGATGCTGATTTCCTGCGTAAAAAACTTCTCCAGGTAATCGACCAGCCGGACGTAGCTCTCGGGGAACTCCTCGTCCGCATCGTCCCGGACGGGTTTTTCCTGCCGGATCTTCTGCACCTGCTCCTCGGCCTGACGCACCGACAACCCTTTCTTTACGATCTTTTTGAGCAGTGCGATCTGTTGTTGCGGGTCGTCGAGCCCGGCCAGCGCACGGGCATGTCCCATCGAGATCAGTTCTTCGCGCAGAGCCAACTGCACCTCGACCGGAAGTTTCAGCAACCGCATGTAATTGGCTACCGTCGAGCGTTTTTTACCGACGCGTTCCGCCAGCGAATCCTGCGTCAGCCGGCATTCGTCCACCAACCGTTGCAGGCTCAGCGCCACCTCGATCGCGTTCAAATCCTGACGCTGGATATTTTCCACGATGGCCATCTCCAGCAACGCCTGGTCGTCCACCTCGCGGATGTAGGCCGGAATCGTCGCCTGGTCGGCCAGTTGCGACGCCCTCCAGCGGCGTTCTCCGCTGACAATCATATATCTCCCGTCTGCTTCCTTCTTGACCGTAATGGGCTGTATCACGCCCAGCGTCCGGATCGAATCGGCCAACTCGTCGAGCGCCTGCTCGTTGAAACGGGTGCGCGGCTGCTTCGGGTTCGGGACGATCCGTCCGATTTCGATCTCCTCGAACGCCGTTCCCTTCGTTTTCTCGGGCAGCGCCGAACCCTCTATTTCAAAAATTGCGCCCAAGCCCCGGCCCAGGCCCTTGTTTTTCGGATTCATCGTATATCGCTTAACTCTTGTTTTTCTTAATAAACTCCTTGGCGAGGTTCAGGTAATTGATACTGCCGGTCGACGAAGCGTCGTACAACAGCGCCGGCTTGCCGAAACTGGGCGCTTCGCTGAGCCGGATGTTGCGCTGGATGATCGTCCGGAAAGCCAGGTCGCCGAAATGCTCCCGCACTTCGCCGGCCACTTGGTTGGCCAGCCGCAGCCGCGAGTCGTACATCGTCAGCAGAAACCCTTCGATCTCCAGTCCCGGATTCAGCTTCGTTTTGGTCATCTTAATTGTATTCAGCAGTTTACCGAGCCCTTCCAGCGCGAAATACTCGCACTGTACGGGAATCAGCACGCTGTCCGAAGCGACCAGCGCGTTCAGCGTCACCAGCCCGAGCGACGGCGAACAGTCGATCAGGATAAAGTCGTACTGCGGTTTGAGCGGTTCCAGGATCGCCTTCAGCCTCCGCTGCCCGTCTTCGATCTCCAGCAGCTCGGTTTCGGCCCCGACCAGGTTGATGCTCGACGGCAGAACGTCCAGCTTCTTGACGTCCGGACATTTCAGGATGATCTCCGCCGGCTGCGCCTGTCCGGTGATGCAGTCGTAAATCCCCTTCCCGTTGATGTCGAGCCCCAGCCCCGAAGTCGCATTGGCCTGCGGATCGGCGTCTACGAGCAACACCTTTTTGCCCAGCACCGCCATGCTGGCCGCCAGATTGATGGCCGTGGTCGTCTTTCCTACCCCGCCCTTCTGATTGGCCAACGCCACGATTTTGCCCATATTTCTTTTGGTTTTAATAATTGTACATCCGCAACGGACGCCTTGCCGTGCGTCCGGAGCCGCATCCGGCCCCAAATCCGGTGCAAGATAGGCAAAATTTATCAAAATCGAGGCAACATCCGCCCGACCGGCGAACTTTTCGGACTGCCGGCCGACGACGGTCGCGGCGCCGGCATATCCTGCGGTACGACGGGTCGGACAACAGGAAACGGCGCGGGGAATAGGGATTTATAAATTTATGTTTTATCTTTGAAGCTGATTTGAACGGCCGCCCGGACACGGACGGCGGATGCCCGCAGGCCCGGAACCGGAGCCGGAGCATCGAAAAACTCACGGAATGGTTATGGTTGACTTAAGTAAAAGAAGTTTGTTGACGCTCCTCGACTTCACGCCGGGGGAGATCGGTTATCTGCTGGATCTGGCCGCACGGCTGAAAGCGGACAAGTACATCGGGAAAGAGAAAAAAACGCTCCAGGGCAAAAATATCGTGCTGCTGTTCGAGAAAGACTCTACGCGGACGCGCTGTTCGTTCGAAGTGGCGGCCTACGATCAGGGCGCACGGGTCACCTATCTGGGCCCCACCGGTTCGCAGATGGGTAAAAAAGAGTCGCTGAAAGACACGGCCCGCGTGCTGGGGCGCATCTACGACGGAATCGAATACCGCGGATACGGGCAGCACATCGTGCACACTCTGTCCGAATACTCGGGCGTTCCGGTATGGAACGGCCTGACCAATGAATTTCACCCGACGCAGGCGTTGGCCGACATGCTGACGATGCGCGAACATTCGCAGAAGCCGCTGTCCGAAATGAAACTGTGCTTTCTGGGCGACGCGCACAACAACGTGGCCAATTCGCTGATGATCGCGTCGGCGAAAATGGGTATGGATTTCAGAGCCATCTCCCCGGCGCAGTGCGCCCCGGACCCGGCGCTGGTGAAAACCTGCCGCGAACTGGCGCAAGCCTCGGGCGCCCGGATTACCGTGACGGACCGCATCGACGGCGTACGCGACTGCGACTTTGTCTACACGGACGTATGGGTGTCGATGGGCGAACCGGACGACATCTGGCGCGACCGCATCGAATTGCTGAGCCCGTACCAAGTCAACCGCGCCGTGATGGACGCCACGCAGAATCCGGAAGCGAAGTTCCTGCACTGCCTGCCCGCGTTCCACAACATGGAAACCACGGTCGGCAAGGATATTTTCGGCAAATTCGGCATCTCGGAAATGGAAGTGACCGAAGAGGTGTTCGAGTCCGACGCATCGGTCGTGTTCGACCAGGCCGAAAACCGCCTGCACACGATCAAAGCGGTCATGGTAGCCACGCTGGGCGACCAGGTTTATTAACCGGTCGGCCGGATGACAGAACGACCTATGAAGACCAATCCGCAGAAAGGGGCTTACCCGACCTGGAGCGACCTGCTCGCCATTCTGGGCATCTACCTCGTAGCGATGCTGGCGTTCAACCTGGGAGGCGGGTTGCTGCTCCGGTTCGGAATCGCGTCGCAGGGGCCGGTCGTAGCGCTCGTCTACGCGCTGACATTCCTCAGCACGATCTGCTATGCGCTGTTCGCCAAGCGGCTGCGCGTAGGGCCGGACGTAAAACTGCTCCGGTTCGGATTCCGGAAAACGGACCCGGCGCTGGTGCTATGGGGAGTGATTACCGTCCTCGCCACGACGCTGGTCATCGAACCGTTGCTGGAGCTCTTCCCAAGCCGGTGGCTCGAATGGCTCGGCGACCAGATGAAACTGGGCGGATGGATGATGCTTACGACCGTCGTCGTCGCGCCGATCCTCGAGGAGATCCTGTTCCGGGGCATCCTCCAGGAGTCGTTGACCCGCAAATACGGCCCCTGGCGCGGCATCCTGATCGCGTCGGCCATATTCGGCATCGTGCACGGCATCCCGCAGCAGGCCCTGAACGCCTTTTTCGTAGGCGCGATGATCGGATTCATCTACTACAAGACCCAATCGCTGATCCCCTGTATACTGATCCATGCGCTGAACAACGCCGTCTCCTATTTCGTCTGGATGCTCAGCGGCGAAAAGATCGTCTTCACGAAGGAGATGTTCGGGAGCGAACGGAGTTACCATGTGCTGTACGCCGCGGCCTGCGTCGTCCTGCTGCTGGCCGTCGCCGGCATCGTACGCACGCTCCGGCGGAATCGCAACGTGGAGGTTCCGGCGGCGGAAGCGTCCGAAAACGGGAAAGTTTTCGGGAAAAATGACAATATAAGTCCGCAATAACCGTTGTTTACCCGGAATCGTATATCTTTGTATCGCAGCAAACGAATGATGAAATTTGTCCCGAAAATATTATTGGTAGCGGTCTTGCTGACGGCCTACTCCTGCAAGCGTTTTCCGAATCCGTTTGCGGAGCACAACACCATTCTGGCCGAAGTGGAGAACAAAAAACTGTACCTGCACGACGTGAGCCCGATCTTCACGCCGAATATGACCTCCGAGGACAGCCTGAAAATACTGCGTTCCTACGTAGACCAATGGGTCAAAAAACAACTGAAAATCAAAGAAGCCGAGCGGATGCTCGAAGAGAGTCAGAAAGACATCGACCAGATGGTGCAGGAGTACCGCAATTCGCTGCTGACCCACAAGGTCGACCAGTTCTACGTGGACAAGAACATCGACACGCTTTTCACCGATACGCAGATTGCGGACTATTACAACCAGAACAAGGCCGATTTCATCCTAGACAAGACCCTAGTGAAGGCCCGGATCGTACGTATTCCGCGCAGTTACGACAAGAAAAAGACGATCGAAGAGCTGATGCTCACCCCGCGCGAGGAGGGCTATCAGGATCTGCTCGACCTGTGCGTCAAAAACAATTTCGAACTGACCGAACTGAACCAATGGACGGACTTCGCGGTGCTGCGGTCGTTGCTGCCGGTCGACAAGACTCAGGATTACGACTACCTACTCAACACGGCGAAAGTCAATGAGTTCGAAGCGAACGACTTCATATTTTACGTCCGGGTGCTGTCCGTTTGCAGGGCCGGGGAGTATGCGCCGCAGGAAAGCGTGCGGGAGGTCATCAAACGGGTCATTTTCAACAAACGAAAAGAGGAAATCATCCGCGCCCACGAGGACAGCCTGTACCGCGGGGCGCTGGACAACAAGGAAATAGTAGTAAATGTAAATTAAAATACGATGCGTGGATATCAATTGAAGATCGTTCTGGGCGGATTGCTCGCCTGCGCTTTGTGTAACCGGGCTGCGGCGCAGCAGCAGTTTACGGCGGACAAGGTGATCGCCGTGGTCGGGAATTCGATGGTGCTCTATTCCGACCTGGAAAGGCTGACCCAATCGCTGATCGATCAGCAGAAAGAGACGGGTTATACTTCCGGACGGGATCCGCGTTGCGAGGCGCTCGAACACTTGATCGTCCAGAAAGTGCTCTACAACCAGTCCCAGATCGACTCGATCAAGATCTATAACGAACGCATCATCGACCAGAAGGTGCAGGATCGCCTGAACGACGAAACCGAAAAGTTCGGATCGCTGGCCGCGCTCGAAATGTACTACCACAAGCCGATATTCGACATACGGGCGGATATGAAGAGAAGCGCCCAGGAAGACAGCTACGCCTACGAAATGGAGAATACGGTGAAGAACAAAGTCACCGTCACTCCGGGTGAAGTCGAAAAATATTTCAAACGACAGTCCAAGGACAGTATTCCGGTCATCCCGGAACAATACGTATACGCGCAGATCGTCCGTTATCCTTCCGCGGCGGAAAATGCCAAGATGCGGGCGCAGGAACGCCTGCTCGAACTGCGCGAGCGGATCCTGAAAGGGGACAAGTTCGACATGCTGGCGCGTATCTACTCCGAAGACCCGGGATCGGCGTCTCGGGGGGGCGACGTAGGTACGGTTACCAAAGACATGATGGTGGAGCCGTTCGCCAAGGCGATGTCGCAGCTCAAACCGGGACAAGTATCGGGAGTCGTGGAGACCGAATACGGATTCCACCTGATCCAGATGATCGACAAAACGGGTAGCCAGTACCACGTCCGCCACATCCTGATCAAGCCGCAGTACACCCAGAAAGATATGGAAGAACCTTACGACCTGTTGGACAGCGTCAGCAGGGAGATCAAGGCCGGCAACCTGACGTTCGAAAAAGCCGTGGAAAAATATTCGGAAGACCGCTTTTCCGCTAAAAACGGCGGGATCGTATCCAATCTGGAACAACTCGAATTCTACTACCGGGGAATGGTCGACCCGTCGGAAGCTTCGACGAAGTTCTACAAGGAAAACCTGAACCGGGAAGACCTGGAAGCACTGCAAACGCTGACCCCCGGCGAGGTGTCGAAACCTTTCGCCGCCGTCGACACGCACGGAAGCCTGCTGTGCAAGCTGGTCATGCTCAAGGAGGTCATCCCGACCCATTCGGCCAACCTGAACGAAGACTACAAGCAGATCGAGAAACTGACCCTCGCCCAGAAACAGCAGGAAGTTTTCGACAAGTGGCTCGCAAGCAAGATCGAGGGAATGTACATCCGGATCGACAAGGAATTCCACGACTGCGATTTCCAGCACAAAGAACTCCTTAAATAATTCGCTGCCGGTGATCCGAAGAAGTCGCATAGCCGCCGTGTTCGCGGTGCTGCTGCTGGCCTGCATAGCAGGCGTACGGGGGCAGGAAGTCACGACCGTGGACTTCCGGGCCGACGTGATGTCCAGCATCAAGATAGCCGACTCCACGGCGCTGTGCCTGGTCGGGCACGTCGTCTTTTTCCACAACGGGGCCGTCATTACCTGCGACAGCGCAATCCGGTACAGCGACCGCATGATGGACTGTTACCGCAACGTGGTCGTCAACAAGGACAGCACGTTCATCTACGGCGACAAGGCCGACTACAACGGGCTGCTGAACGAAGCGCGCATCTATTCCCCGCTGATCAAAATGGTGGACAAGGACGCTACGCTGTACACCTATAATTTTACGTTCAACACGCTGACCAACATCGGACGCTATTACGGCGGGGGAACCATGTCGCAGAAAGACAACCTAATGGAGTCCGACGAAGGGTATTACTACGCCGACAACCGCGAGCTGATCGGCGTACGGAACGTCGAAATGCAAAACCCGCAATATACGATCAGCTCCGATTCGGTAACGTATAACATGGACACCGAAATCGCGACTTTCGATACGCCGTCCTACATCTGGAACGACCAGGACGAATTTCTCACGGCCCGCCGGGGCAGCTACAATGCCAAGGAAGACCTTTATACGTTCACCGACAGCTCCTATATCATGACCAAAACCCAGGAACTGTGGGCCGACACAATCGTGTACCGGCAAACCGGACAGGACGCGGTATTGCGAAACAACATCCAGATCGCCGACCAGGAACAAAAAGCCATGGCTTTCGGCGATTACGGCCAATACTGGGGCGATAAAAAACAAGCCCTGCTGACCCGCGACCCATCGGTGCTTAGCTACGAGGAGGGTGAACAACCCGATACCGTTTTCATGCGCTCGGACAGCATCTTCATCTATACGCTGAACCGTTTCCGCAACGACTCTGTTCCGACGCAGAAAACAGCGGATTCGCTGGCAGCGGAAACTCCCGCGCCGTCCCCCGCCGCAGACAGCGCGGCGGTCCGTCCCGCGACGAACGGGCCGGGACGTCCGCCGATTCCGACGCTTCCGGACGGGCAAGCTCCGCCTCCTGCGTCTGCCCCGCTCCGCCCCCGGTTCCGGCCGGAAACGACACGGAAACCCCGGCCGACTCCGCGCAACGGAACATCCCGGGCGAAACGGCCGACTCCCTGGCGCAATCGGAGCCCCCCGTACCGGACTCCGTATCGACGAGCGATTCCGTCCGAAAGGCGAAAAAACGGCCGGTAGACCCCAAAAAGCTCGAAAAAGAGAGACTCCGAAAGGAAAAGGAAGAAGCACGCACCGCAAAAATCAAAGCGAAGATCAAAGCCTCGCGAGAAAAAGCAGCGGCGATCGCCCGGGCCCAGCAGGAACAGGAATGGGCGCGGCAGCGCAAAGAGCTGGCCCGTCGGTTCCTCAAAGGCAAAGCCACCTCGGAAGATACGCTGGCCCTGCTGAAACTGGATTCGCTGCAACAGGTTTTCGCAGCGGACACGCTGGCGGCCTCCCCGGATTCGACCGTGCAGAAAACGCCGTCCCCCGCCCCTGCCGCGGACTCGGCGACGGTAAAAGCGGCCGCCGATTCGGCGGCAATCGTCGATCCGGCGGATTCGCTGGTAAGGATCGTCCGCGGATATTACAACGTGCGCATCTACCGCTCGGATTTCCAGGCCGTGTGCGACTCGATCGTGGGGTTCTCGATCGACTCGACGATCCACATGTACACCAATCCGGTGCTGTGGAACGGGGAAAACCAAATCACGGCCCAGACGGTCGATATCTTCACGAAAAACCAAACCATCGAAAAAGCGGTGTTCAAAGGGGAACCGCTGATGTGCTCGAGGGTCGATTCGACGCATTTCAACCAGGTGAAAGGCAAAGTGATCGAAACCTATTTCAACAATGGGGAGATCTTCAAAACCGATGTGAACGGAAACGGCCAAACCTACTACTACATGGAGGACGGAGACAGTACCGACCGGTACATCAGCGGATTCTTGGTCGCGGAATGCGCCGACATCACGTTCCGATTCACCGAGCGGCAGGTCAGCGAGATCGTCTACCGAGGCAACCCGTCCTATTCGATCTACCCGATGGATAAAATTCCGGAAACGCAGTCGCAGTTGATGAAAGGATTCAAATGGGAAATCGAGCGCAAGCCGACCAAAGAGCAGGTCTTCACCCGAACGATCCGTCCGTCGCAGCGCGCCCGTTACGAAACGTTGAGCAAACCGACCTATCCGATCACGGGACGCATCGACAAACAGCGTACGGAACTTCCGAAATCGGGTTGGATTGACCGGACGGACCGTTACCTGAGCCAGGAGGCTCTGGAATTCGTCCGCTCGCTGGGGAATTGATCTTTCGGACACGAAACGACATACGGACTCATATTTTAACCGCATATATTTTTTAACCTAAATCTGACTCGATGAGAAAAATCGTACACCTGTTGCAATCCGTAGTACTTCTCGGGGTGACCGCCGCATCGGTGCATGCCCAGCCGGTAGCCTTCGCCGCAGAACGGGAAAACTGGCTGCGCAAAGCCGCCGACAACATGCCGAAACTAACCGAAACCGTCAAAAAACCGCAATGCCTCGTCCGCAGCGAAAAGGATCCGGATGCCTTCCAGGGCTGGAAGATGGTCGAGACCGACGGCATGGAAACGCTGTACAACCAATCGTTCAAGGCGCTGAAAGAGGTGACCGTCGATTTCGGGGAACATCTTACCGGCTACTTCTCGTTCACGATCGGCAAACTGAACACCGACGCCGACGCTCCGTTGCGGTTCCGCCTGACGTTCGCCGAGGTGCCCGCCGAACTGAATACCCCATTCGATCCCTATCCGGGCGGTCTGAGCCGCGCATGGCTGCAAGACGAAGTGGTCACCGTGATGCGCGCGCCGGCGACGGTCACGCTGCCCCGCCGTATGGCCTTCCGTTATGTAAAGATCGAGATGCTGGCCCATTCGTCGTTCGATTTCGCCATTACCGACATGCAGTTTACCGCCGTAACGTCGGCGAGCGGCACGCCCGAAGAACTGGCTCCGACCACGGATCCCATAATCGCCCAAATCAACCGGATGGGCCTGATCACGCTGAAAGAGTGTATGCAGACCGTCTACGAAGACGGCCCGAAACGCGACCAACGGCTGTGGATCGGCGACTTGTACCTCGAATCCCTCGCCAATACCTACTCGTTCAAGAACCATGAACTTACCCGGCGCTGCCTCTACCTGCTCGCCGCGCTGGCCGACGAAGACGGCTGGTTGCATGCGACGGTGTTCGAATACCCCGACCCGCACCCGCAAACCGGGCAACACTGCATGGATTACAGTCTGCTCTACGGAGTGACCCTGTACGAATACCTGAAGGCCACCGGCGACCGCGAAACCGCCGAAGATCTATGGCCGGTGGTGGTGCGCCAGATCGAATTCGCCCGCACCTACCTCAAAGACGACATCTACGACATGGACAAGAAACCGCAATGGTGGCTTGTTTTCGACTGGAAAGAAGACCTGAACCGCCACGCGCCGATGCAGGGGCTGATGACTTTCGCCATCGACCGGAGCTACGAACTCGCTCGGATGCTCGGACGCGAACAGGAAGTGGCCGAATGGCCCGGAGTTGTCAAAGCCATGCGGAAGGCTTCGCGGAAAAACTTCTACGATTCGAAAAACGGAGTCGTCGTATCCGGCCCGGACAGGCAGGTTTCCTACCTATCGCAGGTATGGATGATTCTTTCGGGCACGCTGTCCCAAAAAGAGAGCGTCCGGGCGCTCGAAGCCGCATTTGCCGATCCGGCAAGCTGCTATCCGGGCTCTCCCTACGCCTACCACTATCTGATCGAAGCAATGCTGCACTGCGGCATGAACCGGCAGGCAAAAGAACTGCTGGTCGATTACTGGGGCAGTATGATCCGCAAGGGAGCCGACACTTTCTGGGAAGTGTACGATCCGAAGGACGACTTTAAATCCCCCTATAATTTCTACCCGATCAACAGCTACTGCCATGCCTGGAGCTGTACACCGGTCTATTTTATCAACAAGTACAAAGAAATTTTCCAGCAATAACAACCGGCGGACGGCGTTCCACAATTCGCCGCCCGTCGATCGGACCCGGTTCCCGTAACCGATCCCGATCCTATCCGGAACGTTTTCTGAGGATCAGAAACGTTCCGGATTTTTTTATTTCACTCGAACGGAAGACCGCCTCGACCGACACCAATATTCCCGATACGCCACGCCCGCGGTCGTAATAGCAAAAAGCGAAGATATTTTTACCAAAACTGTTTGCAGAATAAATTATTTGGTATATATTTGCACTCGCAAAAGAGAAACATCGGGTTCGATTAAAAAACTTCAACCGCTCTCTTTTGGAAACATATTCCTCAATAGCTCAGTTGGTTAGAGCACCTGACTGTTAATCAGGGGGTCCTAGGTTCAAGTCCTAGTTGAGGAGCCAGAAAATCAAGAGGTTACGATTTTCATCGTAACCTCTTTTCTTTTGTGTACATACAATTTGCATACAAATATATTCAAAGTCACAATCTGAATATTAACAAAAAAAATCAGAATTTATCACTTACCAAGATAATTAGCCTTTTGTATATGATCTAATAAATTAGTTTTATTAAATTTGTACATATTTTATCGAAAATACATTACAGATTATTATATAAATAGATGAAAGCAAAATTTAAAACATTACTCCAAAGTATTGTTGTTACATCCATAGCCACTTTAGTTCAAACACATGGACTAAAAGCTGTACCTAATTATCATTTATCAGATGATGCGGCAGAGGATGACAACCTTACACTATCCAAATCGTCGAATAAACTGAACGTCAAAATGCTGTTGCATTTGAATAGTGACGATACGTATCTACTGGCCGCTCATCGAAGCCACAGTTCACATCGAAGTCACAGTTCGCATAGTTCACATAGTTCTGGTTCTTCGCATTACTCTCATACTTCACATTCATCGCATTCTTCAGCGTCATCCCATTACTCATCAACTACGACAACAGTCAAAACTTATTCTCTCGGACAACGGACGATCAGCAGTGGCGTTAGCGGCGAGGATGTCGAAGATTTAGCAAAACTTTTGGTAAAATATCGTTATCTGGATGAGTCTTCTGTACAAAAAGATTATTTGGGAGATGTTTGCTGCGACATTCATATTACCAAAGCAATTAAAGCGTTTCAAGAAGACGCCAAATTAAAAACAGACGGTATAGCGGGATCAGTAACTATATCCAAGTTACAACATTGGTCTCCAGAATTAGGAGATCGGGTCTTGAAAAAAGGTATGTATGGTTCTGATGTCGCTGAATTGATAAAGGTACTTATTGCTCAAGATCTATTATCTGATTCAGAGATCGAAGACGAACAGCTATTTGATGAACACGTAGAAAAAGCGGTAAAGTCGTTTCAAAAAGATCATAATATCACAGCTACTGGTATAGTAGACAATAAAACATTGTCTATCTTAATAAAACTGTAATGTACGATATCAAACTCAGGGATGACAATCAGATCATTTTATATGTAGATACAAAGATATACAATGACAACGTTATATCTAAAGTATTATATTGGTTGTCAGAAGACTATATTATAAGCAGAAAATATATTGCAGGCTCAGTAAATCAAAAAATCTGTTTCAATAAAATTAACGGAATTATTTCCGAAGAGGAATTTTGTCGTGTTAAAAAACGTCTCAACCACGATTTCATTGACTTCAAGACTCGGCAGATTATAGATGAAGAAACAAAAGATTTACGTAATATTTTATTTGTAAAAGCCTTTGCAAACCGGGACGATTTTATAGAATTCGACTTCTCCGACAAACAATAACCAATGTATTATCTGCTTCCGTTCAAATTTAACATATTCAACGGCAAAGAACTGTTGATTAATGACCTAGGGGATTACATGATCGTCCCACGCGGAACGGTACAGCGTATCGCAAATAAAAATATCGAAAAAGACGAGGAACTGTATAAAAACTTAACAGCTTCGTTTTTTATTAGCGAGACGCCTGTTCCGGAACTATTAGATGTAATGTCTGTCCGACTGGCAACCCGGAAAGCTTTTTTAGATCACTTTACCTCATTGCATATTTTCGTTCTGACACTCCGATGCAACCAAAATTGCATCTATTGTCAGGCATCAAGTAGGGAAAAAGAATTGCACGGATACGATATGTCGATAGATTCTTTGAAAAAGGCTGTCGATTTAATGTTCTGTTCTCCATCGCCTTGTCTGACAATGGAATTTCAGGGAGGAGAACCTACTTTAGTTCCCCAGTTAATACGTTTCGCTATTGAATATGCAGAATCAAAAAATGAGAACGCAAACAAAGAAATCAATTATGTCATTTGTACCAATAGCGTTAATCTGACTGACGAAATACTGGATATTTGTGAAAAATATAAAGTTTTGATTTCAACCTCTTTGGACGGCCCGTTATTTTTGCACAACCATAACCGGGGGAAACAGGACAGTTATCAGAAAGTAATTGCAGGGATAACGAAAGCAAAAGAACGTCTTGGGCAACATCGAGTTTCGGCCTTGATGACAACATCCGAAGACTCGTTGAACTATCCCCAAGAGATTATCGACAGCTATCGGGAAAATCAATTTCACAGTATTTTTATACGCGCATTGAATCCTTATGGACTGGCACGAGAAAATAAAGACTGGGGTCTGTATTTTGATCGATTTGTTGATTTTTATAAGAAAGCATTGGACTACATTATTGAGATCAATTTGTCAGGAGAAATGTTTATCGAAGAGTTTACAACTTTGATTTTGAGAAAAATTCTCACTCCGTTTCCAATTGGTTTTGTGGATTTGCAGTCTCCTGCAGGAATTATCAATGCCGTTGTCGTATATAATTACGATGGCTACGTATATGCATCGGATGAATCAAGAATGTTAGCCGAGTTCAATGACTACACATTTCAGTTAGGAAAAGTATCGGATGATTATCTTTATTTGTTTTATGGGGAAAAAGTACAAAAAATAGCACAGTTGTGGGCTACTGAAACAATAGCCGGATGTGCGGATTGCGCTTTCCAGTCCATTTGCGGAGCCGACCCCGTTCGTAATTATTCCACACAGGGAAATATGTATGGTTTCCGACCGACTTCAACATTCTGTAAAAAACATAAAGCAATTATCGAACATATTTTCACTTTATTGACGGAGCAGGAAGAACGAGTCTTACCTATTTTTAAACGCTGGCTTACAGGTACAAGAGGATAAAATGAGAGATACCATCGACATAAACTCCAATGATAATGCATTGTTTGTCACGGCACAATGCAATAATCGCTGTGTTATGTGCTGCCAACCGCCCTTGAGTAAACCTGATCTCGATTTTCTTTTCGATAAAAATATTGCGCTGATCGATTCTGCGCCACCGGAATTAATCAGTATAGGTATCACGGGAGGCGAACCGACACTTTTGGGAGATCGTTTATTAAAACTCATCGGTCATATTCGCTCAAAATTGCCACAAACGGAAATCCATTTGCTAACCAACGGGCGGAAGTTCTCGGACAGAGAATTTACTCGGAGGCTAGCCGATTGCGGAACCGATAAATTATTATTGGGTATTCCAATCCATTCGGATTGTGTCCAAGATCACGATACAATAACACAAATACAAGGTTCGTTCAACGAAACCATGCGCGGACTGTATAATCTGGCTCGGTTCGATTTCGGAATTGAATTACGGGTAGTCCTGACAAAACTAAATTATCAGCGATTACCGTTTCTACCTAATTTCATATACCGAAATCTCCCTTTCGTCCAGTACATATCGTTAATGGGTTTAGAATACACAGGCTATACTATCAAAAATAGGACACAGGTCTGGATTGAGCCAGTCGATTATCAAAAAGAATTGGAATCCGCTGTTATCGGACTATCTCAATGGAAAAAGGATGTATCTATTTTTAATCTACAACACTGTTTATTAAATCAGTCATTATGGTCTTATGCAAAAAGATCGATATCGGATTGGAAAAATATATATGCTCCATGTTGCCATGAATGTGCCGTAAAAGAAATGTGTTGCGGATTATTCGGAACATCCAAATATCAAAGTATCAATATCAAACCAGTTCAAACCATTTAGTCCGCTTCATTATTATATTCTTGTTAAACCAATACCGTGCTTTTTCCAGAGTTTCGGGAAGATACATCGCGCAGCGGTCGCCCGATCCGAGGAACGGGTTTCCGAACCGGTGTAGCCTGTTGAGCGCAAAGACTGACAGGGGCGGATAGGCATGGATGCAAAACAGTCGGATATTGCTCACAGGGCGACGGAACCAACCGCGCGAACGTAAAACCGCATCGGCATAATACAGGAAAATCAGGACCCGGATATCGTATTCGTATCTCTCGATGTAGACCGTTCGGTTTTCGGCATCGAACAGGTATTCCATAAACCCGCAAAGGCGGCAGGCGTATTTCGCCCGGCATGACAGCCGCACGTATTCGTCCATGCTGAGTATCCGGATATTCACGTTCAGCCGCTTTTCGTACAGGGCGATCATATCCGCCATCAAATCGTGGATCGGCTGAAAGCGCGGTTTCGTCAAATCGTCCAGATCGGGATCGCCCTTTACCCGCAGCCGACGCAATATGTCGCCCGGTATCTCCCTGGAACGAATATTGAAATTTTCCCGGACGAACCGGACGAGTATTTCCCGGTTCGTTTTTTCAATCCCCATTGCGCTGTTTGTCATTCATGTAACCGTGTGCGTACTTTCTCATCATCGGGTAGATCGTCAGATAGTTCATAAAATGAAGAATCTGGAACGGCGGGGTTTCGATCCGGCGGTTACGCAGAAAAGCCGTGTAGCGCAGTAGTTTCTGGTAACGGAGAAAATTCAGCATCACGATTTCCGGCGGGGTGCGGTACGATTCTCCCAAAATCTGATGGTAACACCGGTCATGCAACTCGTAGGCGTACAAATAGATCGCGTAGGTAAAAATTTGTCCGGGTTCGGCGGTCTGGTCGGCGAATTTCATCAGTACTCCGACCGGATCGCACTCCAACCACGACACCAACAGCGGATCGGGGATTTCGTGCTGGCTGACGAATACGATGGTATGGTTTTGCAGGAAATCGGCGCTTCGGTTGTAGCGGTCGAGTTCGTGCGGGGATAATAAGAGTTCTTTTTTCATAATGATATTCAATAATAGTAATTTGGTAAATCGTTTACCGGCACAGGTCGCAGACGGCGCCGCAGACCAACCAGAGGGAGAGGATACTACTGCGCGGAACAACGATGTCGGCAAAAGGATTTTCGGCAGGAACGCGCCTGAACTCATTCAGCCCTGCCCGTCCATTTTGCCCGTTCAGCCCGGCGGAATCGGACAAAGTGGCTCCGGGCAAAGCAGAACCCGGCAAAACCGTTAAACGGACGGACTGGTTCGGCGCGGGTTGCAGGATGCGGAACAGGCGGAAGTGTTCGGTTTCAACCAGATGGATATTGCCGTAGAGGATTGCGCCTTTTTGTTGCCGGAGCAGCAGCAATGAATTTCGCAGAAACGGATTCAGCAGATCGTCGGCATAAGGCACGGCGAACTCGGCCCCGTGGGACGATGCCGCCGAGAGGATCAGGCAGTCGTCCGGTTCGCCCCGAAACAGGCGTTCGGGCAATGTGCGGTACACCGGAATCCGGGCGACGGAGCCGGAGACTTCGGACACAGGTTCCCCGCACCCGAACATCAGCCATGCGAGGCTGAAGTCGGGGTATTTCTGGTGGATTCGTTTGGCCACGTTGGGGCTGATGCCGTTATTGCCCCGCCTGATCTGGTAGAGGGTTTCCCCGCACGACAGGCCGATAGCGCGGGCGAAGGCATTGACCGAGAGGCCCGAATGTTCGATCACTTTACACAGCCGTTCCCAGTTTGCGTTGGTCGGTGCTTTCACGGCTCGATATTTTACAGGATTGGAAAATAGCGCCCGCGATTCCGTAGCAAAGAAATAGATCGGTCTTGTGCAGGGAGAAAAAAGAAGGCGCGGTGTCAGCCCCATGTGGTCGGTCTTGCGAACCTTTTTCCGGAAACTGTCCTGCGCCCAAGCTTACCCAAACGTTTGGTCTGGGTATAGCTCGGGTTAGACAACAGTTAAAGCCGGAAAAATAATCCCACCGTAATACGATGGTCGCAAGATTACCACATGGCCTAAAGAGTTGTTTTTACCCTTATACTATGTCCATCGGCTATGCCGAATCGTCGTAGTTCCTTAAAGTTTGCATTGTAATTGCTTTTAGGTTTGTTCCCGGACGACTTATGCCGTCCCTATACAACAAAACCTGTTTTAAGGAACCGTTAAACAAAGATACGAATAAAAATTAATTCAGCGCACCGGGTATGTATTTCTGGAAATTTCTTGCTAATTTTGTGAGTATGAAGAACTCGATCGATTTTCTGCCCGAGCGCAAACAACGCGACCTGCACGAACTCGTCCGCCTGATCCGCGACGAGGTAAAAGATGTCGTAATGGTTATTCTTTACGGCAGTTACGCCAAAAATACCTATGTCGAGTGCGACGAACGCCGCGATTTCGGCGTGAAAACGTTTTACATAAGCGATTACGATTTGTTAGTCGTGACGAAAAGACGATTGGGAGAGAGGGAGTCCACAATCAACACCCGCATCAAAGACCGTTTTTTGTGCGGTAAGGATGCCGAGTTCAATACGCGACCTCAAATCATCAACGAGAGTATCTCTAAACTGAACAACGCAATTTCAGAATGTTGGTATTTCTATGTCGATATTCTCGAACAGGGGGTTATGCTTTATGATTCAGGAGAGTATGAATTGGTTACTCCCCGCGACCTGAATTATTCCGAGATCAAAGAAATGGCGCAGAAATATTTTGATAACAAATTTGGGACAGCAGAAGATTTTTCAATTGCAGCCAGAGCCCTGTATGAAAAAGGACGGTATCAAAGATGCGCCTTTCAACTCCATCAGGCTGCTGAAAGTTATTTGAAAACAATCCGATTGGTTTATAGTCTTTACGGTCATAAGGAACACGATCTCGAATTTTTACTGGGGAAATGTAAACTACATACACTGGAACTGGCAAAAGTTTTTCCACGCGATACGGAAGAAGAAGAACGGTTGTTCGAACTTTTAAAGCGCGCTTACGTTGAGGCCCGCTATAACGATGATTTTATCGTGACGAAATCAGATATTGACGCCCTTACACCCAAAGTCGAACAACTCCGCGATATTACCAAAAAGATTTGCACCGAACGGATCGCCGAGTACGACCGATTGAGCCGCAAATAAAAGACTGCCAAAATAAAGACAAGCCGACCGATTCTATTTCGGTCGGTTGTCTTTTAATTAATCCTGTTGAAACGGTTATCGCTTCTGTGGTTGCTTCTCCGTTGAAGCCTCTGCTTCCTGATACCTACGATTCACTCCGGCATAATCGACCGTTTCAGCCTCTGTCTCGTATTCGCGGGCAATCTGTTTGCTTTTTCGAATCGCCGAATCGCACGGATGAAAGTCATACACATCGTCGAGTAAAAGGATCATCGAGTCGCGCCCGTAATTGTACGCCCGCAAGTAGCGGTATTTCCAACTGTCGCGCCTGTACTGCCAGAAATCGGAAGACAACGTAACCATGACGGCGATGGAAACGACCAATAACGCTTTCCAGAAATGATTCCGGTTGCGTAGCCGCTGATTTCGCAGGACGCTGTTTTCAAAATTCTCGACGGACGTTTTCAACTCGGCGAATCCAGCCAATAATACGCTTTCGATTTTTTTCATGTCGGAACGGACCGCAGCCTCGATCTGTTCGCACAACCTTTCGACGGATTTTGTAGATGCCTTGTCCCGGTTGATGAGCGCAATCTCATTCAAGATCTTTCGATACAGGTCTTCGAGGTTCGTCATGTCGGGCAAGCTGAAATTGAAATTCGGCGAAAGATTGGAAACCGTCCGTACCATTAACTGCATCTGTTGTACATAGAACTCAAAGCCTACTTTCAGGCTTAAAATATCGGCTTTCAAATCCAGATCGACCGTACTGCCGTCGGACGGTGTCGCATTTGCGTCCGGTCGGTTCTTTTTCAGGTCGGTCACGATATTCAGGATTTTATTGACCGTAGCATATAACTCGGTTAATAATTCAGTATTTTCCATTATTAAAATTTCATTTTAAATTGTTGTTTCGGTTTGATTTGCCGCTTACGGTTGTTCTCGGCGATCTGATTGAGAATAGCCTCGGTCGTAGCCGCGATCAGGGCCGTAAT
>NZ_QUDJ01000049.1:0-1984 GCF_003477565.1 Alistipes sp. AF48-12 | reverse complement strand
CACGTCGAGCACTTCGTCGCGGTACGGCATGCCGGATGCGGCCACCTGTGCCCGCAGTTCGTCCCACGCTATCCCGGCGGCCTGCCTGTCGATCAGGGAGGCGGGAACGTCGGTATGACGGACGATATAGGAAACCAAAGAGTCCGCACGGCGCTCGGACAGCAGTTCGTTGGCACGGTTAGCCCCGTCCGGGGAGGCTCCGGAACGTACTACGATACATTCTATCGTTCTGTCACGGAGTGCTCTGCGGACAGATTCTGTAAAACGTGCCAACTGCATACCGTTGTCGCGGTATAAAGGTTCCACGTAACGGTAACCTGTCCGGTAATAGATACGCACCGAATCGGCTCTCTGCCCGGCATGGGCCGACAGAAAGCACGACAAACAAATGACCGACAGCAGGATTTTTCTCACCGACATAGCCGCGAACATCCGTTAACCCGTTCGTAACCGGGAAAATCTTTCATGTCGTTGCAAATGCCGGTAATGTCGTATTTATTGAGTCTGGTCGGCACGGCTCCGACCGATAAAGCAGAGATAGGCAGATTGTGTTTCATGTGTGTAAATCGATTCCGCCCGTCCCCCGGCGGAGTTTGGTTACACATATAAAAAAGACGTGGGACAGTACCTTTTTATCTGCTTCTGAGGTCTTCGCAATACCCTGTAGACAAATAAACGAGTAAAGCCCACGTTACCGTGAGCGTTTACGCTTTACCCTTGTCTACTTTTGAAATTTGCGAAGTTTCAGAAGCAAGAATAAAAGCTAACGCTTTTTATATTTTATGTCTTATATTTTTCCGTTTATGCCATAGGCATCACCCTAATTAGTTTGTTAAATCGTTGGTTCATCGCAACAAATATATAAAAAATCGGCTATATGTAATGAAATACTGCAAAAAAGTAGAGTGCGGGATTTATCTCATCCGCATTCCCCGGCCCTGTTTTCGGTCTTTGATCTTGATTCCTATGTGTTCGAGAAATTCCTTTGCTTTTTGCCGGAACCACCGCAGGATCGGAATCCGGTCGATGAACAGTTGAAATCCTCCGGGGCCTTTTTCATCCCGCATGAGCCGGGCTTCCGAGTTCTCGACTTCAAAGTGTTGGGAATGTTCGTGCGAATATAATTCTCCGGAGAAACGGACGGGTCTCATGTTCACGAGATCGCGTACCTGTCCGTCAGAGAATCCGAGCGAACGGCAATACTCTCCCCATTTGATAAGCCGGGGCGTATCGGGGAACCAATCATAAATGCGATCTATCTCACCTTGCAGTTTTCCGATGGTCTGCTGTGATTGCCGCTGCACTTCCAACAATCGCCGGCTGTGGTCGGCCTGCATGGTTTGCATCTGGGTTTGCAGGATTTCGATGGTTTCCTCGTGGGCGGCAACCTCTTGCCGCAATGCCCCGATCTGCTGCTCCTGCCTTTTGACTTTCGACGTTCCTACCAGCGAACCGATACCCTCCACGATGTTGGAACCCACCTCCGCCGCCGCACTTTTCAGCTTTTCGGTTTTCAGTTCCCCTTTTACCGCCTTCAATTCTTGCTCGGTCGCTTCCAACTCGGCGGTTTTGTGTTCACGCATGGCCTTCGCCTGCTCGTAACCCGTCCGTGCCTCCTGTTCCTGTTGCTTCAGCCGTTCTACGGCCTGCCGCTTCTGTTCTTCGATACGGAGCAGTTCGTCGATGTTGTCCTGCAAATTCTTCTGCCCGGCTATAGCATTACGGTAAAACTCCTGCGTGGAAATATGGCGGGCGACCGATCCGTCAATTCCGCGCTGTAACCCATATCCGGCCATCGCCTCGGCATAGGTGTCCTGATATTCTTTCAATTTTATGCGCGACATTACATCGTCGTTACACAACCGGACGGCATCTGGGCTTTTCTTCCGGTATTTCTTTTTGCCGGGTTTGTCGGGGATTCTTTTCTCTTTGACCTTGCGACGCTCTCCCGTTACGATAGGTACGACCGCCGCATGGATATGCG
>NZ_QUDJ01000048.1:0-2006 GCF_003477565.1 Alistipes sp. AF48-12 | reverse complement strand
CCATAAGTATATTCTGGATTGTTGTTCTTTCATTAAGGAAACTTAATATTTCCTTGAATGGCATATTATCAAGATTAAATACATTTAGAAGTTCATCTAATGATAACAAGTCAAACGATACAGCCCTTTTTCCAGAAATAAAACCTGAATTAATATTAAGAACAATTCCAACTTTCTCAAAATCTGTTTTGGCATCTATCAGAACAGAAGCCATCTTTTCAATTTTTGGCGAATTATAGAATAAATGAATACTTATATAGCCTATGCCATTAGTGAATTGAGGATTAACAGAGGAATTGATAAGAATCGTTTGCTTGAAATCTCCTACTTTACGATGAAAACACATCTTAGATTTGTTCCAGCTGTATCCATATTTAGATAAAGTTGAAATAAACCCTTGTTCTAATACATTTCTTATTGCTATTCGTAATTCTTCTGCTTTCATATTAAAAATCAAACTAATGTCTGGCAGCTAATCGACCTTTATGGGCAATTGAGGTGCGTGTTACTGATACATTCTTTTAATTCTTATATCCTTTCTAATTCATATAAAACTTCTTTCAGTAAGTCATATTCTTTATTATTCAAATCTCCATGCGCTAATAATCCGCAAAGATTAGAATATATCTTATCATAGATTTGTGGATCAGCATCATTCTGGAAGGAATGTATTAGTTTCTTATAAAACTCATTCCTACTTTCCGATAGCTCTGTCATTTGCTCCAATTTTCTAATAAGTTCTTTCGTATTCATTCTTATCGGTAATGTTTGGTGGCTAACCGACCTTTAAGGGGAGGTTGAGCCGCTTGTTAATCGTCTTTATTGGATTGAATGTATTATTAAAGATACTTCGTCTTTTTGATAAAGATAAGTTTTTATTATACAAGATGTTTTTTGTAATGATAAAAAAACTTTAACCGACGCTTCACAATAGGGAGACAAAGAATCAAATAGGACTAATTCAGTAGAATCCCATTTTACTTCAACTTCTTCTATCGGTTCTGCCCCAGTTACTATATCATTCTCCAGAAGTTTTTCCACCGTTAGATAATCGGGAGCATACTTCCAACGAATTATTAAAATTGCTCCATCTTTATTTACTATGCGTGTAGCCATCGGTTCATCTCCCATTACCAATAAGACATGATTGTCTATATAGATTTTCCCCAAGTAATCTGTTACGCTACATATAGCATTGTAGTTTTCTTGACCCTTCCATTGATGGGCATATTGTTGCTCAACAATGACAAATGGGCTTCCTGATGTTTCAATCCAATTATTCATATTTTTCTCAGCGATTAATGTTTTGCAGCGTTCCGCTTTAAATGTTTCATCTGTTTGTCAGCAATCTTGTTTTTTTACCATATACCAACTTCACAAATACCCTTGAATCTATCTAATACCATTCCGTTTTTTTTATCACTTCCCAAATTTACACTTATATGCTTGAGGTTAGGAAGATTTTCAGGAATTATATTATCCAATACATCAAAAGGCAATTGCAAGAGTAAGTTTTTTAAATTCTCGTGGTATAAAGGAAAACTTTGTAACCGTTTCATATTGGCAAGAGACATACCGGTTAAAGAATGAAGGTTGCTTAAATCCGGCATTTCTTCAACATTGCTAAGTCCGTCTAAACCAATAGATCTTAGTTCTTTCAAGTCCAATAAAAAATTAAGATTCAATATTTTCGGAGAACGGTATATATCTATGCTTCTTAAATTTGGTGCCTTAATACCTAAATGTGCCCCATCCTTTAAATTAAAACAAGTTAATGTTTCCAAGTTTGGTAAGCAGGATAATATGTTTGAATCTAACCCTTTTATTTTTAAGCGTTTCAGTCTGTTCAGCTTGTTCAATGTAGGATATTGATATTTCGTTATAGGATAAAAACTTATACAGAGTTCTTCCAGTTTCTCCAATGAAACAAGTTCGTCAATACAGAGTTTATTATCATATAGTGCATCAATAACTATACTCCTCAAATTTCTGAATATTGAAATTCC
>NZ_QUDJ01000047.1:0-2053 GCF_003477565.1 Alistipes sp. AF48-12 | reverse complement strand
TTGGCAACCCTTTTCTTTTTACAAACAAACCTCCCCCCACCCTTACCACTCCCGGCAAGAACATCATGTAGTTATACAGGGACATTGGTTTGTACTTAGCGAGCGCGGTTGTATCGTATAGCGTACCGTAACTGTTCGCCTTTGGTTTTCTAGGGTCCACAGCCCTTACGACTGCCCCGGGGAGTTCGTATACCTTTTCTCCGTTCAAATCGAGAAGACCTTTTTTCGTATTTTCGAGATAGCGGTTCATTGCGTTTTTTTCCGTTTCCGGTTCGAAAGGATTCTTTCTCAGGAAGGCAGGTCTCGGATAGGATTCTTCGATGGCAACCGCCTGCACGGGCTTTCCCCTCCTGGTCTTCGCCGTCACCATGAACAGGGTGGTGTCCCGGAAGTCGAGCCCGTCGATCAGGAAGTTTCCCCGTTCGTCTGCGACCGCGGTTCCGAACACGTTTTCTCTGTTAAGGGCTACGGCGGTCACCCTGGCCAGCGGCGCGTCCTTTCCCATCATTCCGGTCACGTGTCCTGCGATGAACTGCCCGTGCTCGCAAAACCGCTCAGGCCTGAACGCGGCGGTGTCGGCGATCTTCGCGAAGTCGAACCTTCTCCACCCGCGCGTACGCATGAGCAGATCCCTGTGATGCCTGGTCGCAGGGGATTCGTCGCGGAAGTAATATCCCGGATTGCGGACATATCCTCGTATGTCGGAAGTCATCAGCAGGTTCGCGCGAATGTCCTCTCCGAGCGAATCGGTCGCGACGGTTTTCCTGTCCGTCACGCTGACCGAGCAGTCTGCCCCCAGCGGCGTCGAGTCAGCCGCAGTCAGCCTGATCCGGATAACGACCTTCTGCCTGGGCTCGTAGCGCGGTTTGTCGGAGGCCGCCTCCCACCTTTCCCGGTCGTGCGGATGGGCCACGAACAGGATTCGCTCGCTGCGCGTCCTGAGCGAACTGTCGATCAGCACGAGGTGGAGTATTCCCTCGGGTATCGAATCGGTCTTCCACCGTCCGGTCGGATTCATCGGGTTCAGGTTTTGTATTCCGATGCATTTTCCACGGACGTGCGCGACGACGGTCATGGGTTCGAACTCCTTGTCCGGATCTCGGTTTACCCGGTAACGGACTTCGTCCGGGGTCTGCACGGCCGCGAGCGCATACCCGTCATCGTCGACTTCAGGGAGCTCTACGCGCAGCGTATCCCCCGTGCGCGCCGCCACGGTCGCAACGTAGCGTTCCCCTGTCTTCGGGATGATCAGAAACGATCCCATTCCGTCGTGCTCGCTGGCGAATTGGGCGACGGTATCCCCGTCCTTAGTCGTTACGACGCCTTCGACCTCGGCCGTGCGTGCGTCCGATCGTTCGGCCCTGAAAGCGACGATCTGCGGCACGCCGGGCACGAGGTCTCCCCCTTCAGGCATAAACTTTACGGCCACGCGCACGGAGTCCTCGGGAAAGAAGAACTCTTTTTTGAAGAAGAGCTCGCCCTGGTCTATCGCGGTGCTTACGTACCCTCCTTGCCGTATGGAATCGGGCGGCAGGTCTACGAATACGGCTCCTGTTACGGTGGTTTTCTGCTGCGCTCCGGATATTCGTTTGCCATTGCGGTCGAACACCTCGAACCGGACGTTTACGTCCGGATAGGGTTCGCTGTCCGGGCCGGTGAATCGCACGATGGCCTGGGGGGTTCCGTTTTTTGGATCGGTGTATGTTACCGCGGCGTTTACGCGTCCGGATAGGGAGTTTCCGATGCGGATGTTTCTTTGGAAGAAGAATGCGGGGTCGAAGTTCGTCATCCATCCGGTGTATGCCCGGAGCGTATAATCTCCTGCGGGGAATACGTGTGGAATCTCGAAGTTGTTGGCGAAACCGCACGAATCCCGCTTTATTTTCTTTGCGAGCACGGTTTTTCCTTTCCGGTCTACGATGTCTACGTATATGAAGTTGGACAGGGTGTCCGTCCTGTGCTCGGTCGCATCCACGAGGTATGCCTTGAACCAAATTTTGTCTCCGGCCCCGTAGTAGGGTTTGTCCAAATGAAGCCACAACTTCTCCTGATG
>NZ_QUDJ01000046.1:0-2099 GCF_003477565.1 Alistipes sp. AF48-12 | reverse complement strand
TACTTATGGATTTTGAGAATAATAAAGACTATATTTGGTGGAATTCTAAAGATCATTCTATCCTTATGATAATTACGATGTATTATATCACTGGTAATGAGAAAAAAGCTAAAGAACTCGCTATATCTTATTATCAAAATGATAAATGTGGAAGATGGTATAAGAATGTATTACGATATTTCGAAGAATCAAATAATTTTCAAACTAACAAACAGCAAACCGACTGAATAAGCGGAACGCTGCCAAACATTATAAACTCTGGATATAAGGATGAATGTATGAATAATCAATATGCAGTTTTAATAAGTAGTGAAATCCCCGAACTTGGAGAATTGGACTTACTGCGCTCAATTTACCGAGAGTTGAATGGTTATATGGAAGATTACAATAACCAAATCAACTTAGATGATTTGGGAGATTGGAAACTTCTCATACAGATAAATCTTCGAAATACTAATGGGGGGATTGGGATTTTCAAACGGGCAAAACGTTTCCCATCTAATAAAGAGTTTGAAATATCTATTTCCATACCAGTACCAAATTTGGAGGAAGCACGCTATGGAATATCCGATATGACGGGGATTTATATTCCTTTAAATATTAAAAACTTCTACATTCTTTCTCCATGCTTTAGTAAATATGATAATTTGTATCATTATATTCTTGAGAGTGCAAAACAAGCCATAGATGCAGCTTTTACTTATGGCTTTACATGTAACGGCAAAAGAATAAAGAAAAAAGAGTTTATAACAAACAGCACTACCGACTGAATAAGGCGGAACGCTGCAAACCATTAGTCATGTACTATAAAACAGAAATGAAGATAATAAAACTATATAAGGTAATTAGTTCTGATGAAGTCATATTATTTGATATGGATTTCATTAGAAAACTATTAACTACCTACGATAATTATATTTCAGCTACATGGTTAAATGAATCCGTAAGTCATATCGAAATCAATTATTCGGGTAGAGCGTGGAAAACAATAAATAGTTTCTTCCATTATTTGTCACAACACAATAAGGAGATTGTTTATTTATCCGCAGCTTCTAAAAAAGAAAGCACTTCTTTGTTTTATACTAATGAATTGCTTAATCAAATCAAACCGGAGTGCTGTGGATTGATAGACCTGATAATTGAAACAAACAATCAGAATATGGAAAATTTATATTCATTGATAAAAAACATTTCTGATTTTTATCATTTTGATTATGGATATTGTTTTAATCTAAAGAAGAATCAAGATTTGTTTTCTGAAGTAATAGATAAGAAATCTTTTATCACTCTTTATTTTCTGTTACAAGCCGAGTCACTTCGGTGCAAATTGAAGAAACTAAGCGAAGAAGGGAGGTTTTGTTGCAAGTTAAACAAGGTGTTATCCCGCAGATTTATGAGATAAATATATGGAATAATAAACAGTTAGAACAAGCAATAAAAGAAAAGTTGTTTATCAACAAAACGAGAAAATTGAATAACAATTTAAATATAGTTGAATGTCGGACATGACTAACAAACAGCAATCCGACTGAAAAGCGGAACGCTGCCGAACATTACTAACGATAACAAATTTGTATGAAAGTTTTTATTGGAGGTGAATTGGAACATAGTATTTCTGATAAGTTTCGTAAAGCAAGAAACTCTGTAATAGAATATATGGATTGTCTATGTGATATTTCATATATTAATGAACTAAGTTTCTATGTATTCTGCTTAAAAGGATTTACTACAAATCCATTAAGTCGATATTCGAAAAAACGTAATCGGATAGAATTGGAAATTCTACTCCCATTTGATAAATTTGAAACAGCAAATGATTCTCAATGTGTTGAGATATTGAAACAAAGTATTCTTGATGCTATTGAGAACTATAAAAATAAAAACATTCCACAACAATATATTGATGTAATTGTAGAAAAAATGAAAGCATCAATTAATGAATGAATTCGTTAGTAACAAACAGCACTACTGCTTAAAGCGGAACGCTATTGAACATTACAGCTATGGATATAACGAATAGAATTATTGTCGCCTTACTGGAACGAATGAAAAGTAGAAACAAGAACTTTTCATTATCAAGACCTAAGTTTCATCGGTTG
>NZ_QUDJ01000045.1:0-2224 GCF_003477565.1 Alistipes sp. AF48-12 | reverse complement strand
CTCCATTTCCTATTTCAGAAATAAAAGTTCTGTAATCATCAGGAAGAGTTATACAATGTTTATGCTCAAACTCCTTAATATCTTCTTCAGATAGACAAGGATTATAAGACACCTCTTGTTCCTTTACTCCAAAAGATGCAAATTCTTTATGGCGTCTTATGAAAGCCAATTTTTCTAATATTTCCTTTTTTTGATTCATAATCACTAATGTTTGGCAGCGTTCCGCTTATTCAGTCGGTTTGCTGTTTGTTACTAACGTTTACACATCGAATAGAGATTTATTTTATCTTTGAACATCTGTTCCGATTCTTTATATCCTTGCATTTTATAATATTCAAGTAAAATATCCGGATGCTTATTCAGTAAATAATAATCTATTAAACAATTTGCAACATCAAGATAATCATGCGTTTTACAACGCTGCTTATATTCGTCTTCCGAGATTTCAAGTTCATTTAATATATAATCTCGCTCCGACTCATCTATAACAATTTCTTCGTTTTCCCACTCTAAAAGCACGTATTTGCAAAAAGCCCTAAAACTATCCGATAAAAGATAAGTATATAAATCTTTTATTGATAATTCTTGAAAGTTACACTTACAGAGCAAAGTATTACATTCGGAGATGTAATCTTCAAGGTTATCAATTCGTGCTTCCTCCCAAGAGTCATTTTCTTTACAGAAATAAAGTTGTGGCAACTCTTGTTGAATTGTTTGCCATAGTTCTTTCAATTCTTTACTTTGAAGTAGTCTTTCAATTTCTATTCGATTTACCATATTTTTTGCAAGTTAGTAATGTCTGGCGGATAATCGACCTTGAAAAGGTCGATTTATCCGTATGTTACTGACTTTTCTCTGAATTATTAAGTTCAACAAAAAATTGTACCATTCTATTGTATAATCTATCACGTAGCTGGTCTAATCTATTGTTTTCATCAATGCAAATGATACCATTTCTCATTAAAACCAAATCTGTAAATGATCCCATTCCACCAAATAGACCTTTAATTTCTCTTAGCCAATCCTTTGGGGAAGAAACATTGGCTGCATACAATCTTTTGAGAGTGATTATCCAACCAGTTTCACCCACAAATTCTAATAACTCTATTATTTCTAAAAGGATTTTTCTTAATTCTTTTTCCATATTTCCTTTTTATTTCTTCAGTCAGTAACATTGTGCTAACAGCGAAATCGGCTGTTATTTTCTTCAAGTATATCACCTTGCGAACAAATATAAAAAAAGTGCAGTACACCACGAACAGCGTACCGCACTTTTTTCGGCAAATCGGGCAGGATTTAACATTTATAGCTTGAATCCCTTGCCTTTCCTTTGCGGTTGTATAGGTCGGCGTATGTTCTGCCTTAACTTCTCGAACTGTTCCTTGAACCACTCGGCAATGGGCTTTCGGTCGATGGCAAGAACCAATTTAGTCCCGTCCGTGGGGTCTTTCAGCACTTGGAAACCTGCCCTTTCGGTCGTGAATTTCCGTCCGTGTTCCTCCGAGTAGAGTTCCCCTGCATACTCCAACGGCTTTCCCTTGACGAGCGTTGCGGTCTGCCTTTCATCGAACCCGACAAGGCGGCAGAGGTTTTCGATACGGAGCATTTCACGGAAATAGGGAAACCATGCTGCCGCCCTTGCGATTACCGTTTTCAGAAACGATATTTCCTGCTTGTGCCTTGTGTCCTTGTCGGCTATCTCCCTGCCGTGCTTTTGCTGCATTTCCCGTATCTCCCTGCTGTGGTCTGCCTGCATGGTCTGTATCCTATCTTGCAGGGCTTCGATGGTTTCCTCGTGGTCGGCTACCTCCTTATGCAGGGCGGTGTTCTCCCTTTCCAGCGTCTTGACCTTGTTACTGCCGAAAAGAGAACCGACGCTCTCGGCGATGTTGGCGGCTGCGGTGGTTGCCGCCCCTTTCAGCTTCTCGGTCTGTATTTCTTTTTTCGCCCGTCTTAGTTCCTCCTGTGCCGTTTCTTTCTGCTGCTGCAAATCCACCACTTCCGCTTTGAGGTCGTCGGAGAGTTTCTGTATATCCCGATAATACTGCTGCGTGGACTTGTGGCGAGCTTTCGAGCCGTCTATGCCCCTTTGCAGCCCGTATTTCGCCATCGCCACGGCATAGGTATCTTGGTAGGACTTCAATTTCAGCCGTGTCATAATATCGTCTGCGCACAGCCTCACGGTGTCGGTCGGCTTCTTGCGGTATCGCTTCTTCGTCTGTTC
>NZ_QUDJ01000044.1:0-2252 GCF_003477565.1 Alistipes sp. AF48-12 | reverse complement strand
CACTTTCAAAAGCAATATCAAAAGCCCGTTGGACGATCTGTTGATGGAGGAAGACGAGGTCTGATACTTAAAGAAAATAACAGCCAAATCGGCTGATAGTATAACGTTAGTTGCAGTCAAAAACGAAACAAAAATGAATGTAATATCAGAAAAAGAATATTCGTTCTCAAATGCGCTTTTTTGGAACGTAATGTTGCATCATCATATTCAAGCCTTTGATGAAGAAAGGGATGTGAATTTTGATGAAGTATGGGATGAAGAACTTGCACCAGCATTGTTAGATGAAAAGAGGTACAAGGAATATTGGGGCTGGCTATCTCAAATTGAATTGGAAACATCCGAAAATCAAGGTGAAATAGAAAATCCAAGAACTCTAACACTTCCTATCGGCAGTGATGTTACATTGACAATGGAATTTCATCCTTGTAGTACATACTATTTTTTGAATGATTTTGTAATTGGTGAGGTTAGTGGCAACTTTCATTTGAAATATCTCACATATCCAGAATTGATGCGTATTGCAGAGTTAAAATATGGAGATGTGTTATTTCATCTTCTGTTGCCTCTGTGTGCAATCAGAGAACAAGAGAAAGAGGATACACTTAATGAAATAGTCCAAAGGCTGCAACAAATCCCACTATTTCGTGAACATTCTGAGTACATAGGCAAATGTATCTTGTATGGGTTGTCAATACCAGATTCTGATATATTAGATATTCCCGAAATAGGAATTATCTGTTTAAGTAATCATTCTTATAGAAATGCTTTAAGGTACGAAGATGATAAAGAAGATATTAAAGAACTGAATACTCTTTTGTCAAAATTGTAAATATGCAACTAACAAGCGGCTTAACCTCCCCAGATAAGGGTCGGTTAGCCACCGAACATTACCCACGTAGTAAAGATATGTTTAGAACACAAATTGAAATATTTACTCCTCGCAGTTTTGGAAGAATTCCAAGACATCCCGAAGATGGTTACATGGCTGAAGATGTAACTGAATCCATAATTCATCAAATAAGCGAGGAAAAACTTATCAAGAGAGTTCAAATAAGCGATTATATTCCTAATACTGTTCTCGAAAAATTGAATCGCTTATTTATATTACGTCCTGATATTTCTTTTCGTGTATATGGAGGGGCTGACAAAAAATTTGGATATGGAGATGATTTCAATGGTTGGAATCTGGATTTCCTGCGATTTGTTCCTGATGTACAAAATATCGTAATAGGCGATTTTGAATATAAGAATACTGGCTTATCTATTCTTTCAAGTTTGTCAAATCTAAAATCATTGACATTAGATATTTATGATTTAAGGGATTTTTCTTTTGTCAATACTTTGCCAAGCCAGTTGGAACATTTACATATAGATGCGGATTTGAAGAGTGGAAAGCCTGTGTTTGATTGCCAATGGCTTTTGCGCTTGAAAAATCTCCAATCCTTATTCCTTGGGAAATTAGATAAGAATCTTGAAGCTATCGTAGGTTTAAGTCAGTTGAGAAAGTTAGAATTAAGAGCTGTCAAAAATAAGGATTTGTCTTTCTTAAAACAAATGCTTATCAAGGACTTGTCTATTCTGTGGTGTGACAGTTCAAAAATAGACTTGACTGTTTTGAGTGATTTTAGAACTTTGCGCCAACTGAAACTTTTTAGAATATCCAAATTGGATGATATTTCATTCGTCAGTACACTCACAGGACTTGAAAAACTCGAATTGATTTGGTTAGCTAATATTACTAAGATACCCAACTTAGCCAATCTAAACAACTTAGCTGAAGTCTGTATTGATACGTTAAATAAGTTGGTTGATATTACAAGCCTTGTAAATGCTCCAAAATTGAGAAAAGTAAAGATGTTAAGCGTTAAAAGTATGACAAAAGAATCTGTATATGCAGTGTTGGATAATCTGAATGTGGAAGAATTACTCTGTTTTGGAGGAAAAGCAGAAATAAGCGATATACATATAAATCGAAAAAATAAAGAATAAATACGTGGGTAACAAGCGGATAAATCTCTCCGAAAAATTGATTATCCACCGGACATTAGTGATTATGAATCAAAAAAAGGAAATATTAGAAAAATTGGCTTTCATAAGACGCCATAAAGAATTTGCATCTTTTGGAGTAAAGGAACAAGAGGTATCTTATAATCCTTGTCTATCTGAAGAAGATATTAAGGAGTTTGAGCATAAACATTGTATAACTCTTCCTGATGATTACAGAACTTTTATTTCTGAAATAGGAAATGGAG
>NZ_QUDJ01000043.1:0-2257 GCF_003477565.1 Alistipes sp. AF48-12 | reverse complement strand
AAATAGATATATCCAAAGTTTTTTCGACATTTGGATACAATCGTTTAAGCTCTTTAAAGTCTATTTTGAAAAGCCTATCTGTCGTTTCTAACCAATAAAGATATTGATAATCCATTTTATAAATATCCCCCAAAGATTTCCCTTTATATTTCCCAAACATAAGTATCTCATCCGCTTTGTGAATAGGAAATATTTCATCAAGAGATACGCCAGGAACATCAATTAAAACCCACTCTCCACATCCGGCACAAGGGATTTCTTCATCTTTGATATTTGGATAACACTCTTTCCTATAAGTGTCATCAGGTTTACCATTCATAAAGCATTTACCATAAGCTTTTCCATATTTACCACGTGGCTTTACTGTTTCAACTAAAAAGGTTCTATCTCGATTAGGGTCAATACGCCTCTCTTCACTTGATGAGCGTGCTAAACCCAACTCACACCGTTTAACTAAAAATGGTGTTCGCTTACCTATATTGTAATAAATATTAAAAATATTATCGTGTGGGTACATATCTTATTCTCATTGTGGTGGACACTCAATTATCTTTAAATAATTTGTCAAGTTCTTTTCTTATTGCGCCTAACGCTATATTTTGGTCATGGCTTACAGTCATTCCTATTCCACTACTTTTTACTACTGCTATACGTTGATTGTTATTGTAGTCGTAAAATGTTACTGTAATATATGTATGTCCTCCATCCCATTTTTCAGAAGTAACATGGATATTAGGCGTAAGAATGCTATCAGAACACTCCAATACCTTTGAGATATTAGAGGTAGATAACACTTTTAGATTTGTTTCTGCAATTTGATTTTGAACTGCCATTATAATATCATCTAATTCTCTATCACCTGATGATTCACTACCAAAAATAACATACTTGTACTTGCTTACATCTGCATTGCTTGATAGTACAATCCTGCTTGATGCACAAGATGTCATTAATGTTATAATAATAGCGATAGGTATAATTTGTTTGATTAATTTCATATTTTTCTTTATTCCTATGGCTCATTAAGTTCCAATAAAGCCGTTAATTACACAGAAGCGTGGAACTGCAATGCCACGTCTTTGTTGAAGGTCGTAGGAAAACCCTAATGAGCAGATGTAGTAATAGCAGCCCACGCTATAGCGTGAGAACCACTATGCCATCCTTGCTCATTTTGAAAATTTCCTACGTTTTCAACAACAAGATAAGCATAACGCTTCTTTCTTTTCTAATATGTCTTGGACGGAGTTTCCCCAATCCAAACACAAAAGTAATGAAAAGTTGTGATAATCACTTATGTTGCAACAGATTTATTTGCTCGCTGTTTAAAATCGGAATTCTACAGTTTCATTCCTCTGCTTTTCCTTTGCGGTTGTATAGGTCGGCGTATGTTCTGCTTTAACTTCTCGAACTGTTCCTTGAACCACTCGGCAATGGGCTTTCGGTCGATGGCAAGAACTAATCTCGTCCCGTCCGTGGGGTCTTTCACTACTTGAAACCCAGCCTTTTCGGTCGTGAATTTCCGTCCGTGTTCTTCCGAGTAGAGTTCCCCTGCATACTCCAACGGCTTTCCCTTGACGAGCGTTGCGGTCTGTCTTTCATCGAACCCAATAAGGCGGCAGAGGTTTTCGATACGGAGCATTTCACGGAAATAGGGAAACCATGCCGCAGCCCTTGCAATTACCGTTTTCAAGAAAGATATTTCCTCCTTGTGCTTCGTTTCTTTGTCCGCTATCTCCCTGCGGTGCTTCCGTTCTACTTCTGCCATCTGTCGGCTGTGGTCTGCCTGCATGTTCTGTATTCTGTCTTGCAGGGCTTCGATGGTTTCCTCGTGGTCGGCTATCTCTCTATGCAGGGCGGTGTTCTCCCTTTCCAATGTCTTGACCTTGTTGCTGCCGAAAAGAGAACCGACACTCTCGGCGATGTTAGCGGCTGCGGTGGTTGCTGCCCCTTTCAGCTTCTCGGTCTGTATTTCTTTTTTCGCCTGTCTTAGTTCTTCCCGTGCCGTTTCTTTCTGCTGTTGCAAATCCACCACTTCCGCTTTGAGGTCGTCGGCAAGTTTCTGTATATCCCGATAATACTGCTGTGTGGACTTGTGGCGAGCTTTCGAGCCGTCTATGCCTCTTTGCAGCCCGTATTTCGCCATCGCTTCGGCATAGGTATCTTGGTAGGACTTCAATTTCAGCCGTGTCATAATATCGTCTGCGCACAGCCTCACGGTGTCGGTCGGCTTCTTGCGGTATCGCTTCTTCGTCTGTTC
>NZ_QUDJ01000042.1:0-2614 GCF_003477565.1 Alistipes sp. AF48-12 | reverse complement strand
CCCAATCATTTACAGATATGTTCATTAATTGGTTGAGAATAAGATAAAAAATGACACTAACAAGCGGCTCAACCTCCCCTGAAAGGTCGGTTAGCCACCCAACATTATCTGCCCATAAAAAGAATGAATATGAAAATAGAATTAGAAAATTGCCAAAAAAGTCTTACTCTCAAAGATTTTGAAGAAATAGAGAGTAAATTGGGTTATGCCTTGCCGGAAAGACTGAAAGAGTTCTATTTACAATATAATGGAGGTTCTACGAAACAGACCGCAAGCATAAATAAATATCAAGAGGTGGAAATTGAAGATTTCTTCCCATTCAAATATAACAAGGATTTTAAGAATGACCCCAGATATACGGCAGAAGGCGAAACATTAGAGTTAAGAAAAGCTGGAGCTATATCTGATAGCATTCTTATTTTTGCTATGGAATCTACCGATGAAGGTCGGATTACCATAGACTTGGTTAATGGAAAGATCTATCTTTACCCTATTGTGGGGATGCAAGATGTAATCTTCAATTTTGGAGAGCCACGACTTGTTGCAAATTCAATAGATGATTTCTTTGACAATCTCGTTGTTTTGGACGGGCACAAAGCAATTCCAGCAATAGAAGAAATCGAAGAAGGACAAACGGAGACAGCAGGTGTAATGCCTGAACTTTCGGACTGTTCGGCTTCGCTAACAAAAGAAGATATAAAGAATTTTGAGGTTGAGTTGAATGTAAAGATTCCGGCAGGCATGAAGAACTTTTACCTCAAGTTCAACGGTGGTATGCCATCACCATATTGTTATCAACCGCAGGACGAGGATTTGGATCGGGTGGAGATAAATGCGTTCTTTCCGATAAAGGAACGCACCAATGCTTTTGAAACAATTGAAGTCATAGCCAAAGATATATGGAGTAGGAATTTAATGCCATGCAATCTGTTGCCTTTTGCTATGGATTCGGGTGGAAACTATTATGCGTTGAACTTGAAGAATAAAAAGATTTACTATTACTTGACTGACGAGTGGGACGAAAACGCTTCAAGAGAATACAACTTTGAAACAAATACTCGTTACATCGCCCAGTCATTCAATTACTTTATAAATCATTTTATCGAAGAAGAGGAATAAAGCGGGCAGATAACAAGCGGATCAATCTCCTTTAATGATGATTATCCACCGAACATTATCAGTAAAACAATAATGGAAACGAAATTAGAATTTTATAAAGCAATACGACTTTTAGATTGTGGAAAGATGGAACGTGCTATGGAAATCTTGCAGGAAGTCATAAAAACATCACAAGAAGAAAAAGATGATTTATCTTTTATTCGTTCTAACTGTGTATTAGGTGAATTGTATTTCGGCTTGAACGACTTCGATAAATCAAGATTTCATTTAGAAGCGGCTTTGAATACAATGAATAATTGTAATTTGGAGAAAGATTTATTCGATTACGAAAAGCTATCCGCTTCAAAAATTCTAATGAAATTAACTAAGTAAATACTGATAACAAGCGGCTCAACCTACTTAATAGTCGGTTAGCCACCAGACATTAGTCGCTTGAAAAATAAAAAAAGAAAATGAGCAAGATAATGATATGGGTCGGTCAATTCGATTCCGAAGCTGACTTTGAGAAATATATGGATCAATCGGCTTTCCGTCAATGGTGGAAAGAATACGATGAAGACAATAAGGAACTTCGTTGCCAGTTCTGTAAAGAGCTTGGTGTAATGGACTATGACGAAGATTCTCTTATTATGAAATATTCTTCTGAAGGACTTGAGAATCTGTTGAATGTTATTCCGGCAGACACAGATAAAATCAAGGAAATACTAAGAGCGAAAAAAATAACTGTCGCAAATGCGGCAATCATGTATAATAGCCATGAGGGTATATCATTGCAGAAAGCGACGAATACCGTATCGGTATCCTTCTTGGGCTCTTTTATTTTTGAACTTAATCCGACTGGTACAACAGCCTCGACTGCCGGTTTGAAATATATGACATGGATTGGGCATACCGATAAAAATGAAACCGAATTTATGGAGTATTTTAATCAAGAGCAATACCTCAAGGAGTTGGAAGCGTATGAATCCGGTCAGAGCAAAAAGCGTCCCAATCCCGAACATCGTTGTCAGTTCTGTAAAGACTTAGGTATAAAATTCTATTATCCAGAGTTTTTAAGAATTAAAATTGACAAAACATGTACAATGAATTCTGTTCAATTAATTCAATCAGTTATAATAGACAATAATGTACTTGATTGTTGGGTTGAAAAATCATTAAATAGAAATGGCCTTAATAATGCCTCAAATAATTGTACTTTCTGCTATATCCCGAATGGTTTTAGAGATAAAAAGAAAAACCAAAAAGTTTTTATTCTTAAAGAAAACATGAAAGGTCATCTTGGCATACCTAAAAAATATGTTGAAGAGATTGCGGACTATAATGGTCTTCGTTACTTATCAACATTTGAATGGGAATAAGCGACTAACAAACAGCAAACCGACTAAAAAGCGGAACGCTGCCAAACATTAGTGTCATATAAAATTATAATGAAACAGATAATAGAAAAAATCAATAAAAGTTGGCACTCCAATCCTCCATGTGATCAACAAATAAT
>NZ_QUDJ01000041.1:0-4252 GCF_003477565.1 Alistipes sp. AF48-12 | reverse complement strand
CCCAATCATTTACAGATATGTTCATTAATTGGTTGAGAATAAGATAAAAAATGACACTAACAAGCGGCTCAACCTCCCCTGAAAGGTCGGTTAGCCACCCAACATTATCAATAATTAAACAGAAACGCAATGACAAAAGAAGAAGCATATATTTTATTAAGTTTCCATTCTTGTAAAAACAATGATATAGAAAATGAGAAATGGGAAAATGGATTTCTTGGTTCACTTCGTCCATTTCAAGGAAAACTATATGAGTGTAATTTTATCGAGATAATGGAATGTCTTAAAGTTCTTGCAGATGATTTTATGAAGCCAACGATCAATCAAACCCTACTAAGTGATGTATATAGCATAATACATTTAGGCAGGAGGTGGATTGACGGAGCTGATTTTGTTACACAAGAGCAGCAAAAGCAAATCATAGAATGGGTTGATATGATACAAGATTGTTTCTACTACCTATTAGAAGGAGATATTGATACTGCGTTTCTTGAATATGAAGAATATAAAATTGATAACAAGGAAAGCTAACTCCTAAACGGCGTTCCTTTCCAAGCCATTAGCAACCCCAAATAGATGGAAATGATTGAAGAAACTATAAGAACTGAATTTGAAGCATTGAAAAATGACTTTGAAACCATAAGACAACAAATAGAAAACGATGTTGTCAGAACTGAGTTGTATAAGGGCGAGTTTTATGAACTTACTCCATATTCCTATCAGCGTAATGGTTGCAAACAAGGAAAACCTGTAAAGCGTCCTGATACAATAAAAAGCACCAAAAATCTTTGTATCTACGGATTTAATAATCAAAATCAAATCGTAGAAGTTAAGGTCGGTTGTTCTATTGAAGATCAGTTTTATCACACCTTCTTATATTATACAGACAATCTTGTGAAAAGTATTCTATATGATAATGGAAAACATTTGATGAATGTATGCCATTACTTTTTCGAGGACGGAAAGTTGAAACGGTCACAGTTATGTGGTAAGTATGGTAGCCGTGAAGAAAATTATATCTATAAAGAAAATGCTTTGACACATATTGAAGTAAAACAATATGATATTGAGGGTAATAGTGGTAGTGATTTAATTCATATATTCCAATATCAAGACGATGGGGCTTTAGAAAGTATTACCGAATCATTTCCAAATGGATATTCTGAAATAATCTATAAGACGATAAGAAGTTGCTAACAAGTGGCTTAACCTCCCCTGAAAAGGTTGGTTAGCCACCAGACATTATAAACTCAATAGATGAATAATAAAGAAATTTATATAAAACTGGAAAAAGCAGTTGGCGATAACAACGTGCAGGAAGTGTCGAATATACTCGACCAACATTCAGATCTGGATTTGAATGATGAGAATTTATATACGCTTCATCCACCTTTATGCCGAGCTGCAAAGAAAGGTTTTTATGAAATTTGCAAGACTTTAATTCAATATGGAGCCGATGTAAATTGTATTAAAGATAGATTATTTTCTCCTTTATGGGGTGCTTCGTCTGGAAACCATTTAGAAATAGTCAAACTATTGATAGAAAATGGTGCAGATATAAATGCTTATGAAAGTTCTACAACAGCAGCTTTGAATGAAGTAGCCGCTAAAGGGCATTTTGAGATTGTTCGCTATCTTATAGAGAAAGGTGCGGATATAAATAGGCTTACTACAACTCTACTTTTTTCTCCTCTTGATTGGTCTATTAGTAGTGGACATAACGAAATAAGCCTTTTTCTGAAGGAAAAGGGTGCGTTGTCCAATATCAACCACGATTATGTATGGTCTGAAGTAGGTGGTGGCATATCCCAACATATAGACTGGAATATTGGCAGAGTTATTCCTAACAAATTCAATGAAATGGAAAATGGTGTATTCAATAGGCTTGCGGTTGTTAATAGAGGCAACAATTCGTTATTGTTCAGTGTAGGAAATTTCCAATATACCCAGCCTTATGTGGAGTTTGTTATTGTGCTTCCGTTTGGCTGGAATCCATACTCTAAAATGGAGAAGACACAGTTCCCTTATATGGTAATGAAAGAATTGACGAACCAAGTCCGTAACGGAAGAACATTCTCTGATGGAGATTTTATATCCAAAACAGAGAAAGGGTTCAACGCAATCTCTTGGTCGGAGAAATTGGCTGGATTCTATGTCGTAGATTATAACTACTCTGATACAGCGAATCAATATGATAACAAAGAGGATATGGTTACTCTTTATACGCTTATTCCTGTAAAAGCTACTAAAAAGGGATATAGCGAACACTCTTTAGAAAAATTGAAGTCTAAGAAATGGAAAGCGATTGAATTGAGTTTATAACAAGCGGATTAATCTTCTAAAAACTCGATTATCCGCCGGACATTACCGATAATAATAAAAACAAAGAAAATATGAACGAACGATATGCCAAATGTATTCCATTCGATAAGAATGTAAAAGGCAGGATTGGTGGCAATCCTCCTAAATGTATAGAAGGACAAATCCCTTGCGATTATAAATTCTATGCAACACTGGTACATCCTGAAAAGGAGAACATCATGCTTTCTATCATCATTCACCAAGATTATGACACTCTTATTGACAACAACATATATCCCTCAATAGCAGTCAAAGTAATAGAACATGAATTTTCCGAAATTGGCAATTGTGCAGAAAAGCGAAACGCCAGCTTAGACATGTGTTCTATCAGTGAATATTCAGAAGATAAGGATAGTGAAAATATACTTGTAAAAATAGGTGGTGAACCTTCCCTTATCCAAGATGAAGAAAGCTATTATAAAGAATTAGAGAAACATGGTTTTTCTTTTTTCTTATCAATAGACGAGGACGGATATAGTGAAGATGTTACTATTGGCAGTTATCCTTTCGGATATGGAGCTTTGTATTTGTATAAGCGCTGTACAACCAATGAAATAATCGCAGGATTTTGGCAATGTTCGTAAAAAATATATCGGTAACATGCACCTGTTCCGCCTAACGGCGGCAAGCTGCAAACCATTATAATAAATAAAAATCAAAGCATTATGGCAAAATATGAGTTGGGGGCAATTTATAAAATTAATGGTCGAAGTGGTGAATTGTATTATGTAAGACTTTTGACAAACGACTGTTATGGCGTTTTTTCATCATTAGAAGGCGAACTGAATGAAGAGACATTTGCTCAAACCCATTATCGTCTCTATTTTAGCTGTAACTCTTTTCCTATAAAACGAGGTATATGGGAAAAAGTCGTATCATCTCCAAACTGTACAGATATTGCACGGTGGCAACGCCCTCAATATTTAGCTAATTTTGCTAATTTCAACATGAAATTATTTCTTGATCAATGTAGAGTTTTTCATGAAGATGGGAACCTTTATCAATGTGAAAGTAAAGAGGAGTTTATTAGATTAGTAAAATCCGGTAAGATTTTATTTTGTTTTAATACTTATGAAATTATACCAGACTTTCTAATGAGGTATTACAAGGATTTCCCCAATAGCTATATTGTAAATAAAGATTTTATCCATAGTGGAACTTTGGAATACCAAAAAGAACAAACAAATGTATTAAAAGAATTAGGCTTTGATATTGGAAACTTATTATAACAAGCGGCTGAACATTCCTATAAAGGTTAGTTAGCCACCAAACATTAGCAACCCTGTAAATACAAATTATATGTTCATTGAAAAATTAAATCAATATACAGAAGAACAGATTATCGGATTAAAGCATGAAGATAATAAGTTGCGATTGTTGATAGAAGAACAACCTGACATAGAGAAATTGAAACTTCTAAAAGAAGCTATAATCAATGAAACGACAGAAGTAACATTGGTAATGCGTTCAAATAACAACAATCTGATTGCTTTCTCCTATTTTGAATGTATAAGTGACAATATAATAGGAGTTGAATCGTATAATTACACCGAGAATATTCTGAAAACAATTGAAGGAATTTCAATATTCAGAAATTTGAGGAGTATAGTTATTGATGCACTATATGATAATAAACTCTGTATTGACGAACTTGTTCATTGGAGAAACTGGAAGAACTCTGTATAAGTTTTTATCCTATAACGAAATATCAATATCCTACATTGAACAAGCTGAACAGACTGAAACGCTTAAAAAATAAAAAGGGTTAGATTCAAACATATTATCCTGCTTACCAAACTTGGAAACATTAACTTGTTTTAATTTAAAGATGGGGCACATTTAGGTATTAAGGCACCAAATTTAAGAAGCATAGATATATACCGTTCTCCGA
>NZ_QUDJ01000040.1:0-4555 GCF_003477565.1 Alistipes sp. AF48-12 | reverse complement strand
ATATGGCGGCTAACGATTCGGTAATGATATACGTTTATTTGTATAAAAACCAGATCGATATTTATGATGTAAAGGATTTCAGGCTGAAGCGGCGGATCGTCGGAGTTTACAAACCTCAGAAGCCTGCATTTCGGGATGAAGAATTGTATTATTTGGGGGTTATTCCGGGGGATAAATATTTTTATGCCTTGTTCAAAGGCGCGCGAACCGAAAAAGGCGAAAACCGCAGCAATACGATCGAGGTGTACGATTACGACGGCAATCCGGTCGCTTTGTACCGGTTCGATATACCGCCGTTGTATTTTTATCCGGACGAAAAAAATAATTGTATTTACGCTACGCATCCTTCCTGCATAGATACGTTGCTCCGGTATGATTTATAAATTTTCATTTCTACCCCAAGAATCGACGTTTTCTCATTAAAGCATCGTTAAAATTGACTTTTAACGATGCTTTAATTTTGCTTTTTGCGAAAGGATAATATAACTTTAAAGACAAACCAATATAAGAATGCTTATGGATGAAGTAGAAATGTAAGAGAGAAAGCGTATGTGAAATCAAAATTGATTGAAATAGTTGTATAATTTTATTAATTAAAAAAAATGAGACTGAGAAGTTTAATGGTAATGTCTATTTTGATTGTGAAGGATATATGCAATCCACTAATGATTATACGAGAGTAATCGTTTGTGGCTGATTTCGGTCGAGTGGGGTCGAAGCGTTTGTTGGGAAAGACTCTCTAAATGTGTAAAAATGAAGTTTTCTTTCTTTTGTATTTGTTTGTTCGTCTTCTGGATTTCTTGTCCTACGAATTCCGGGACGAGTGGGGTTTTACGGAATGACAGTCTGTATGTTGTCGATGTCGATCGTGCGGAGCGAGAAAAAGTGTTATTCATGTCTTCGTTATTTCAAAAAGCGAATGCTATTGTTCTGGACACATCGGTGTGGATAGGAAGTCTTGACAAAATACAAGGTTTGAATAATCGCATCTTTATATTAGATAGACATCAAGCTAAAGGTGTATTTGAATTTACGCGTGACGGTGTATTCGTACGGCAGATCGGAAGTCGGGGGAATGGGCCGGGCGAATATATCGTTCCGGGTGATTTTTCACTGGATATGGTGAACGGTCGGATTTATATACTCGACGATCAAAAACAAACGATCAGTCAATACAATATCTCCGATGGGAAATTCCAGAAAACAATCGCATTGGACAAAGAGTCCGGGATTCGGAGCCATCGGATACAGTGGGCAGACGGATCATTGTTTGTAGATCTGTATTGTTTTGATGAGCAACCGGCTACGGATGGTTTGTTGCGGCGAATTGATCTTTCGACAGCAAAAAGTGATGGTGTTTATATGAGTTCGGCATACAATAAACAGTGGCACGATCCGGAACGGATAGATAGTAAAGTTTTTTATCCGGGAGAGAAGAATGCGTACCGATTCGTGAAACAGTTTATGGATACTGTATTTTATATCGGCTCCCAAGGAGTAATGCCTTATATGGCTTTGCAAAGCGAGGATCTGTTACGTCCGCAGGATTTAAAAGTTGTGGATATGAATTCCCGATTACCGCTGGAGGCACAACTTTTTCAGACAAACAAGATCTATGGTATCCATGATTACAGGGAACATAATCATGTTATTTATTTTCGGTATATGAAGGGAGGAACGATTGTTTTTGTTGCGTTCGACACCAGAACGGGGAATACGACGTTATTTGATTTAATGACGGATGACCTGCTTTTTAGTGAAAATGCACAGGCATTAATGCCGCAATTCGGTTGTTCGACAGGTGAGGGTGAATATTATTATTTTAATAATGCCCCTTTTATAAATTTGAAAGGATGGGTTGAAGGTGGGGTGCTGTCTCCGACATTGGAAGGGCTAGATAAATTGAAAGTTTTAAATGAAAATTCGAATCCCGTGATATTTTATTATGAGTATAAGAATTAATGGTCTTTGAAAGGTGTTTAGCCTGGCCGGCGTTTTGATTTAGTGTCGGGGGGGGCGGTATCGTCCTAACGGTAAAAGCATTGCAAAAACGACTTTTTGCAATGCTTTTATTTTGCTTTTTGCGAAAGGATAATGTAACTTTAAAGACAAACCAATATAAGAATGCCTATGGATAAAGTAGAAATGTGAGAAAAAACGTATGTAAAATCAGAGTTTATTTAAATGGTTGTGTAATCTAATGAGAATTAATTTAAAAGAATGAAAAAAAATATTATTTGCCGTAATTTCTTTTATCGTTGTTGTTTTAATCAGTGTTGCGTCGAATAACAGAAATAGTAATATTCAGGACGTTTCTCTCTTGCTGAAAAATGTTGAGGTTTTGACTGCGGGTGAAGAAGGGGGTGCTTCAGGATCTTGCCAAAAAAATGTCCCTAGTATTATGCGTGCCGATTGTGATGGAGATGGGAAATTTGAATCTACGTTTGCGATAATAACAACATATAGTTGCGAGGGAGACGGTTCAGGTCCCTGTAAGTCCGGGACGGTGAGTACTACGTATGATTGTGAGGGATATGTGACCGGTTATTCCGATCTCACTTTGGATATGAATTGTTAGTTATACATTTGGATTATGTTTATCTTGCATGTTATGCTAAGGGTATGCTGTTTTATTGTCGTCTTTATTTTATGTGCCTGTAACAATCGCACTCGGGGTGAAACTCCTTTAACTGTAAACAACGATTTGTACGTTGTCGATATTGATCACGCTGATAGGGAAAACATTGTGTATTCCGCTGTATTCGGAAAATTGAAAACGGTGGTCTTAGGTGCAAATGACAGTGTCCTGATCGGCGAGATCAGTAAAATGCAGGTGGGTCGTGACGGTATTTTCGTGCTGGACCGGAACCAAACCAAAGGCGTTTATCTGTTTTCGAGTGACGGGGCGTTTGTCCGCCGGTTCGGCAGTGTCGGAAACGGCCCCGGAGAGTATATCGCCCCGTTCGATTTCAGCCTTGATCAAAAAAACGACGAGTTGTTTATACTCGACGGGAGCAAACAACGGATTAATAAATATGATATCGGGACGGGGAAATTTATCGGATATATTACGGTTAACCCCAAAGGCGGTACCCGGAGTTATCATATTCAGTACAATGAAGGGGCTTTGTTTGCGGACGCGTTTTTCGGACAATCTTCCAAAGAGAGTTATTTGCTGCAAAAAATAGATACTGCCACGGGCGTGCAGCAGAACGCTTATCTGAATAACCTCTATAATCAGAGGTGGGAAAATCTGCAAGAAATTGAGCCTACGGTTTTTTATTCCGTCGATCGGGAGTCCTCGCGTTTCGTAGAGCGATTTATGGATACGGTTATCTATGTTAGTTCGAAAGAGGTGAAACCGTATCTGGTAGTCAAAACGGAGAAGTGGATGCGTGCGAAAGATTGGAAAAAATTTGAAAAGGATAAGATGAGTCCGACCTTTCTAATGACACTGTTTTCTGCGGGGAAAATTTTCGGCATAAGCGATTATATCGAAAAGAAAGGGAGTTTTATTTATTTCGGGTATTACGACGGACGCAAAGCCGATGCTGTCGTGTATCATGTTAAAACGAAAGAAACCAAATTGGTCGGAGGCATTAAGGATGATCTGCTTTTTAAAAAAGATGTTTCGATGACGTTGTATACTGTTCTGGGGTGTACGACCGATAAGGGTGTCTATTTTTATGACAATAATCCGTCCGGTAATTTGAAGTCGTGTGCGGTGGACGGTGTTTTGTCTCCGAAACTGGATAATCTGGATGAGTTGAAACAGTTGGATGAAAATTCGAATCCGGTAATATTTTATTACGAATATAAAAATTAGCGGTTCTTGTAGAGAGTTTAGCCTGGCCGGCGTTTTGATTTAGTGTCGGGGGGGGCGGTATCGTCCTAACGGTAAAAGCATTGCAAAAACGACTTTTTGCAATGCTTTTATTTTGTTTTTCGCTTCTAAAAGAGTAACTTCACGAAAGTTTGGCAGGATACTGCTATATATAAATGTCTGCGCGGATTATGAGAAAACTTTTATGGGTATTGTCGCTTGCCGTACCGCTCTTTTCGTGCGGCGATCGCGATACGGCCGTTACGGCGAAGCGAGCTTTCCCTCAGGAAAAAAGAATTCAAGCCGTTAAATGTCCGGTGGGTGACGTGATGGATCCTAGTTACATGATCCAAAAAGGGGATTATTTGCTTGTTCGGAGCGGACAGCCAAAAAAACAATTGTTTGTCTTTACTGTGCCGGATTTGCGGTTCGTTTGTGCGACCGGAAATCAGGGGAGAGGCCCGGAAGAATTTTCTACATTTCCTACTTTGGTAGAGTCGCGTACGGATACTTTTTATGTTTTTGGATATGCTCATAGGCATTTGAAAAGTCTTGCGGTGGACTCGGCGGCTCGTGTCCATTTGACGGAGTGTTATGAAATTCCGTTGCACGAAGTTTTTAACCATATGCATTTGATTGATGATTCGGTGCTTTTGTATGAAACGGTTATGCTTCCTCAATATGCGGTTTACAAGTATGATCTGAAAAATCGTAAAAGCATAGACGAACTGA